>NZ_JAOARH010000123.1 GCF_025210595.1 Winogradskyella sp. | reverse complement strand
TTGATAATACATTTTTACCAGATGATAATGAACCACATGTGCAGTTAAATGAAGACAATGTAAATTTTGCATTAACCGAAATACTATCACCACCATTAAATGTTACTGAAAATAATTTGACTCTATTTCAACTTGAAAAAAACCCTATCGTGAATGAATTGGTTTTATTATCAAACACAAACACTAATGCATCAATAAGCATCATTGATATTTCAGGAAAAGTTGTTTTCAGCTCAATAGCTACTTTAAACAATAGAACTTCAATCCCTATAAATTTTGCATCTGGATTTTACATACTGAATATCAACTCAGAGAACAACAAAACATTTACAACTAAGTTTTTAGTAAATAATCAATAACTTTAGATAATATTCAAACAAAAAGACCTGAACACCATAATGTTCAGGTCTTTTTATTTTGTTGTATTCTTTAAAATAAATCTTTATTCATAAGATTTATCTTCCATTATATGTGCATGCTGAGAATTTTTGGCTTCATTCTCATCATTAACTACCATAACAATAATATCTAGATTATTAACATTATAATCAGAAGGAATAGTTGTTGTAAAGCTAGTTACATATTCTGTCAATGCAGGTGTGCTTGGAATAGGATCACCTAAAAGTGCAGATAGATTTTCTCTTAAAACTTCATTATGTTCAAAATCTGGGATAGGATCACCTAAACTATAATAAGGACTAGAAGTATCTTGATTATAATAATTTACTTGATCGTAAATAATATCGTTCTCAACCAAATACGCTACTAATTTATCACCTTCTTGCGAACCATCTTCATAAACAACATTTACTTGAACTAGTAATTCACTTCCGTTTAATTCTGAATTAATAGCTATCGCTAAATTTGTATCTGCACCAGCTATAGTTGTAACATCACTATTATTATGTGGTGTAGCCCAATTGTTAGTTCTATTTATTCTAGCCGCAGGAAAACCTTCAACACCAAACGCATCTTTTAAAACCTGTACCTGATTAAAATGCATCGGATCAGGGAAACTATTAGCTGTTTCGTGTATTGCCACTACTGTAATATCATCGGTTTCTTGTGCTACAGAAGCTAGCGCAGCAGTAACTCTAGGACAAAATCCACACCAAGTTCCTGTATAATCTTCTATAACTACCTTACGTTTTGGCACTATAACACTAAAAGTTTCTATCGCTGTGGTTACCTCAAATCCATCTTGAATATAAACTCCATAGACTTCAAATTCTCCAATAGCAGAAGATGAAAAAGACGACCCTAATACCTGCTCACCATCAACATAAAATGTTGCTATATCAGTAACATCTTCACCCTCTTCAGTCACAATTTTAAAAGAAATCTCTTGATCTATTAAAGACGCTTTTCTAACAAATTTATCTTCATCTATTAAATCTACATCTGTTCTCAGCGGCTCATTATCCTCTGTTTTACTACAAGAGAAATTTAATAACACAATCAACAACAATAATAACTTTGGCATTTTTTTTGAAATCATAACAATGTAATATTCTATTTTTTGCTAAAATAATTAATTTTTATTACTAGCATACTTTTACAAAAAAATAACTATTATTGCGAACCACATAACAAAATTTTTTATTATGAAAAAATTATTTATCTCATTATCCCTAATATTTTATTGCTTCACCATTACAGCTCAAAATGATCTTCCAAGTGTAGATTTAAAAACACTTGAAGGCAAATCTGTTTCAATTGACAATGTAACAAACAAAGACGGTGTTACAATAATTTCACTATGGGCAACTTGGTGTGTACCATGCCTTAAAGAATTAGATGCTATAAATGATATCTATGAAGAATGGCAAGATGAAACAAATGTAGAATTAATCGCTGTATCTGTAGATGATAGCAGAACTGCTAAACGTGTAAAGTCTATGATTAACGGAAAAGGCTGGGAATACACGATATTATTAGACACCAACAGTGATTTAAAACGTGCATTAAACGCTTCTAGCATTCCTTTAACAATTTTAGTTAAAAACAATAAAATTGTTTATGAGCATTCTGGCTATAGTCCTGGTGCAGAATTAGAACTTTACGAAAAAATAAAGGAACATAGTAAATAAACACTTTAATCATCCTTTACACTACTCCTAACAACTAACAAAATCAATATGAAAAAATTATTTTTTCTAGCCTTTATATTATGTAATTATAGCATAATTAACGCTCAAGAAACAGGTTATTTTTATGGCGGGCTAGAATCTAACTCACAATGGTTACAAACCGATGAAGGCATTAATTTTTTAGCTCCAGACGACCAGTTTAGAGCCAACAACTATGTTTTATTAAATTATCGATTAGATAAGTTTACTGCTGGTGTTCAATTTGAATCTTACCTTCCATCTGCATTAATAGGTTATGACCCTAATTTTGACAATCAAAACGGTATTGCAACATATTATGTTAACTACCGAGATAAGAATTTAGACATTACAGGTGGTTATTTCTACGAACAATTTGGTAGCGGTTTAATATTACGTTCTTGGGAAGATCGCCAATTAGGCTTAAACAATGCTTTAAAAGGTTTAAACATTAAAGTTAACCTAACCGAAAATATTCAAGTTAAAGCTGTTTTTGGAAAACAACGCTATGGGTTTGAAGAATCTGAAGGAACCATACAAGGTATAGACACTGACATTAACTTAAGTCGTGCTTTAAACATTGAAAAAGTTGACATACAAATGGGACTAAGTTATGTAGGAAGAAACCAAGATAATAATGGCGTAGAGGCTATCCCAACCAATGTTGGCGCTTATGGTGGGCGATTAGATTTTATTATTGGTGACTTTTACGCTGGTGCTGAAGCTATTCTTAAAGATCCAGACGTTATAGCCAATGAAGGCCAAATAGCTTCTAACAAATTGTATGACGGAACTGCATTACAAGTTAATGCTGGCTACACAAAAAAAGGTCTAGGATTAAATGCAACTTTTAGACGATTAGAAAATTTCAGTTTCTTTTCAGATCGCTTAGCTGAAGGTAACATTTTTAACCAGCAGGTTGTAAATTATGTACCTGGTCTTACTAAACAACAAGATTATTTACTAACTAACATTTATGTATACAATCCACAACCACGATTAATCATAGAAACGTTTGACCAAAGAGCTGGTGAAGTTGGTGGACAAATAGATTTCTTTTACACCTTTAAAAAAGGAAGTGCACTAGGAGGAAAATACGGCACTAAATTAGCTGCAAACTTCTCTTATTGGGGAGGATTAGATGCTGATTATGATATAGAAAACAGATGGTATAAAGCCAAATTTATTGGAACTGGACATCAATTATATAGAGATTTTAATATTGAAGTAAAGAAAAAATTCACTAAAAAATGGAGTTCGGTATTTACATACCAAAATGTCACTATAGACAAAGGAGTTGTAGAAGGTGGTCCATTAGGAAATAAAACTTTTAATGCTCATATTGCAGTTGCAGAAGCCACAAGAAGATTTAACGACGGCAAAGCTGTAAGATTTGTAGCACAACACTTATGGAGTGAGGACGACAGAAAAAATTGGGTAGCTTCAGTTTTAGAGTACAACTTCTCAACTAGCTTAGGTGTTTACGTTGCTGATAATTGGAATTACGAAGGCTTAAACGAAATCCACTACTACAGTGTTGGTGGAAGCTACACTAAAGGCAATACGCGATTAGGCATTAACTACGGAAGACAACGTGGTGGTTTAATATGTATTGGTGGTGTCTGTAGATTTGTACCAGAAAACACAGGTCTAAGTGCTAACCTTACAGTGAGTTTTTAATTTTAACCCACAAAATTGCATTTAAACGGTATTTTATTAAAAATACCGTTTTTTTTTTCACATAATTTTGACACAAATAGAGATTTAATTACATTCAGCCCTTAATTTTGAGAATTTTTCATCTAATTAACTAAAAACTACTAAATATGATTAAAAAAATTACTTTTTTACTAACCCTTTGTTTTGCTTGCACACAACTTACTTCTGCGCAAACAATAATGACCGAAGGATTTGAAGGCGCAACATTTCCACCTACAGGCTGGACTTCTTTTAGAGGGACCAATGGTTTAGGTGTAACTAATGATTGGATTCAAGCAACAGCACCAAATACTGGAACTTATTCCGCTGCTAATCAATACGAAAATGTTACTGGAGGTATTGCTGAAGATTGGTTAGTAACTAGCCAAATAGATTTAACTAGCGCAAATAATGCAGAATTATTATTCTATGCCGCTCAAAGTTATGGTACTGATTATGGTTCTATTTACGAAGTAAAAGTTTCTACAGCTTCTCAGACCACTCATGCTGACTTTACTACTGTTGCTACATATAACGAAACCACTCTTGGAGCTAATGGTTTTAATCTTCATTCTGTTGATTTATCAGCTTATGATGGTATGATGATTTATATTGCATTTGTACATCTTAATGATGATGGAGATAACTGGATAATAGATGATATTGAAGTAAGATCACCATTAAACTTAGATGCAGAATTAGACAACATAAGTTTAAACAGATATTCTTTAGCTTCTACGGATAACCCATTGTCATTTAATATATTTAATAATGGTCTTACTGCTATTACTTCTTTAGATATATCTTGGAATGATGGCACTAATAATTATTCTGAGAATTTCAGTGTTAACATTGCACCTAATCAAACACAAACACTTAACCATTCTACCCAAATAAACTATTCTAATATTGAAGAAAAAGATATTACTGTAACTATTGATAATGTTAATGGAGGTGCTGATGGTGACCCAACAAATAATTCATTAAACACTAAGTTTAATACGCTTTCTCAATCAGGTACAAAAATTGTTTTAATTGAAGAAGCAACAGGAACATGGTGTCCTTGGTGTCCAAGAGGTGCTGTAGGTATGGATTATATGGGTACAAACTACTCTGCTAACACAGCTCTTGTTGCTGTGCATAATGCAGACCCTATGGCAGTTGCTGAATACGACAATGGTATAGCACAATACATTGGCGGATATCCAAGTGGTGTTGTAGATCGTTTTATAGAAGATGTTAACCCAGCACAAGGAGATTTAGAAGCTGCATACAATGCACAAATTAATGAATTAGTTCCTGTAAACCTTAGTGTTGGAGCTACACAAACTGGAAACACCTTAACTATTAACGCTAACGCAACGTTTTATTCTAATTTTGCTCAAGCTGGTGCTAATTTTAGACTTGGTGTAATTGTTACTGAAGATGGTATCACTGGAACTGACAGTGGCTACAACCAAGCTAATAATTATGCTGGTGGCGGCAATGGACCAATGGGCGGTTATGAAAACTTACCTAACCCTGTTCCTGCAGCACAAATGGTTTACGACCATGTAGGCGTAGCTTTATTAGGCGGATTTAATGGTGAAGCTGGCTCTATACCTACTTCTGTTACAGACGGACAAACAGTTTCACATTCATTTAGCTATAATATCCCTGCAACAAGTAACGCTAATAATATGCACCTTATTGTTGTATTAATTGATCAAGATAGTGGCCGTATTGCAGGTGCTTTTGATAGCTCTGTCCCACAAGCTTTAAGCATTGAAGAAGTTACTGGTATTGATTCAATTTCTATTTATCCTAATCCAGCAAAAGATGTCATTAATATTGCTTTTGATGCTAGTAATGGCGATTACAATGTTACTGTTACAGATATGTTAGGTAGAACAGTGATTACTAATTCATATAAAGAATTATTTGGTAATCAAAATATAGAGCTTCCAGTATCTCAATTAAACGCTGGTCATTATATTATGACCATAAAAAATGGTAATACGTCTTATAGCTCTAAGTTTGTTGTTAGCAAATAAAAAATATTAAATATAATTTTTTAAGGGAAGCTTACATAGCTTCCCTTTTTATTATTAATTACACAAAAATTTAATAATAATTATTAGCAATTTAGTATTTTTTGTAAATTGCGTAGTTAATAAAAACCAAATGACTATGAAAAAAACATTACTCTTAATAAGTTTTATCTTTTTGAATTATGCTGCTTTTGCTCAATTTGAAATTAGAAACTATGACGATGACACTATTGTAACAGATGGAGAAACTATTTCTTTTTCTGAAACAGGTTGTGGCTACAATGATTCTTGTAATTGGAGATTCAAAGTAACTAACACTTCAGCGACAGAAACACTATACATGAAAATCTTTGTTGATAATATGGTAAATTCTGACGGCTCTAATGTACAGTTATGCTTTTCTGGCACATGCTTAAATAGTGTTAACTTAGGGACAGGATACCCTACAAATACTCCTGCTACTATTGCTCCCAATAGTTCAACTGGTACTGGAAATTATTTTTGGAACCAAAACCCTACAGGTACGACAACGCCAATGAGTTGGACATTAAGATTTCAAGCTTATGACGCATCTGGTTTTACAGTAGGATCTCCGCTTAGTGTAACTTACAGTTTTGATCCTAACTTAAGTGTAGAAGAAGAAGAGTTTACATCTGTAGAGATTTTCCCTACTCAGGTAAAAGACGAACTTACAGTATCTACTAATAAAAATTTAACTGCTGAAATTTATGATATATTAGGTAAAAAAGTAAAGCAGGTGAATGTATTGTCTGGTGAGTCAACAATAGATGTTAGAGATTTAACCTCTCAACTTTATATTATACGTTTTAAAAGTGTTGATGGAAATACTTTAACTAAAAAGATTATCGTAGAATAATTATTATTATAACACCAATTAAAAAAGCCATTTAGATTATTAATTTAAATGGCTTTTTAATTACTTATGCTTTAAAGGTAAATGGATTACTTTTTTAGTTTCAAAAAAATCTTCTTCAAAATAATCTGAAAGCAAATGTGCCTTAACCGAAGTATATTGTTTAAGTTCTTCAGTTAAATCACCACCTTTAAGATAAAGAATTCCATTTTTTAATTCATTATTCTGCTTTTTAGCAATTTTACCTTTTACCCATTTTGTGAATTCTGGCATAGCAGTAACCGCTCTACTTACTATAAAATCATACGTTTCATCTATTGCCTCTACTCTACTGTGTGTTGTTTTAACATTATTTATCTCAATAGCATCACATACGGCATTTATGACTTTAAGTTTTTTATTAATACTATCTACTAAATGAAACTGGCAATTTGGAAAAAGAATAGCTAATGGTACACCTGGAAATCCACCTCCTGTGCCAACATCTAAAATTGAAGTATTATCACTAAACTGTATCACTTTTGCAATCCCTAGAGAATGTAATACATGCCTAAGATATAATTCGTCTATATCTTTACGAGAAACTACATTTATTTTAGCATTCCAATCTTTATACAGAGTTTCTAAAGCTTTAAATTGCTTAATCTGAACTTCTGTTAAATCAGGAAAATATTTTAAAATTAAATCCATCAAAAAATTATTTTTTGCAAAAGTACATTATTTTAATATGGATAATTTAACTCAAAACTACAGGCTTCCATTTAATTATTAACTATCTTTGCGACTTATAATTTTTTTAATTCCCCTAGCTTAGCTCAAAAAATAGACTGTATGGCACAGCAAACCTTATCTTTTTCAAGAGTAGATTCAGCAAAATTCTTTAGAACACTCAACAAACGTGTTAACAATTATTTTAAAGAAAATAATATTAAACGTACCGGAAACTGGCAGCTTTGGATAAAAACCATAGTAATGTTTACCATTTTCCTAACTCCTTATTTTTTATTATTAACCCTAGACATTCCTACTTGGGCTCAGATACTACTTACCGTAGTGATGGGTGTTGGTATGGCTGGAGTTGGTATGAATGTAATGCACGATGGTAATCATGGTGCCTTTTCTAACAAAGAGTGGATTAACCGTTTAATGGGTAGTAGTATTTATATTTTAGCAGGAAATGTGTACAACTGGAAAGTTCAGCACAATGTACTTCACCATACTTACACTAATATCCTTGGGCATGATGAAGATCTAGAAGCTGGAAGAATTTTACGATTTTCTAAGCATTCAAAGTGGTATAAACATCATAAATTTCAGCATTACTATTCTATATTATTATATGGATTACTTACAATAAATTGGGCAATTACTACAGATTTTCAGCAAATGAAACGCTACATGAACCGTAAATTATCTTATGGTAAATTCCCAAATCCGATTGTAAATTGGAGCAAATTAGTAATCTCTAAGTTAGTTTACATATCCATGTGGATTATTTTACCAATCCTACTAACAGACTTAGCTTGGTATAAAGTTTTAATTGGGTTCTTTATTATGCACTATGTTGCAGGATTAATATTAAGTGTAGTTTTTCAATTAGCGCATGTTATGGAAGTTGCAGAAATGCACCTACCTGCTAAAGATGGCACTATGAAAAACACTTGGGCTATTCACCAACTTAAAACTACTGTAAATTTTGGTGCAAAAAACTGGTTAGTAAATTGGTATACTGGCGGACTAAACCATCAAGTAGAACACCATATTTTCCCACATATAAGTCATATTCATTACGGAAAAATAGCAAAAATCGTAAAAGAAACCGCTAAAGAGTTTAATTTACCATATAAAGAATACGAAACTACCAGAAAAGCTGTAATCGCACATTTTAGATTTTTAAAAGAAATGGGAATGCGACCAGCTGTGCAAGCTTAATTTTATTACCACAAACTCATGAATCAACTTTCTGACAGAATCAATAACCTATCGACATCAGCAACCCTTGCCATGGCCGCTAAAGCCAGAGAATTACGAGCAGAAGGGAAAGATATTATTGGATTAAGTTTGGGAGAACCCGACTTTAATACACCAGATTTTGTTAAGGAAGCTGCCATTAAAGCAGTAAATGAAAACTACAATAGCTACACACCTGTTGATGGTTATGGTGATTTAAAAGATGCTATTATTAATAAGTTTAAAAGAGATAATAACTTAACTTATACAGCATCGCAAATTGTGGTTTCTACTGGTGCAAAACAATCTTTATTTAATATTGCTTCAGTAATGCTTAACAAAGGTGATGAAGTTATATTACCATGTCCTTATTGGGTGAGTTATAGCGACATCATAAAACTTAACGGAGGCGTACCTGTTGAAGTAAAAACAGATATTAATAACGATTTTAAAATGTCAGCCGAACAACTAAGAGCTGCCATTACACCAAAGACTAAAATGATTTGGTACAGCTCTCCATGCAACCCTAGCGGATCGGTATATAGTAAAGAAGAATTAAGAGCCATTGCCGATGTTTTATTAGACTACCCTCATATTTACATCGTTTCAGATGAGATTTATGAACATATTAACTTTATTGGTGACCATGTTAACATGGCTCAGTTTGATGATATGTACCATAGAACTATAACAGTAAATGGAGTTTCAAAAGCTTTTTCTATGACTGGTTGGCGAATTGGCTATATAGGAGCACCAGATTGGATAGCAAGGGCATGTAATAAAATGCAAGGGCAAGTAACCAGTGGAGCAAATTGTATTGCTCAACGCGCGGTAATTTCCGCTTTAGAAGCTGATCCTTCAGAAATTAAATATATGATTGACGAGTTTAAAACACGTCGTAAACTTATTTTAAACTTACTTGAAGATGTTGAAGGATTTAAAACTAATGAGCCTGAAGGCGCTTTCTATGTATTTCCTGATGTGTCTGCTTATTTTGGTAGAACCATAAAAGGAACTACCATTAATAATACTTCTGATATGGCTATGTTTTTACTAGAAGAAGCTCATGTCGCTACTGTAACTGGAGAAGCGTTTGGAAATCCAGATTGTATTAGAATTTCTTATGCTGCTTCGCAAGAACAAATTATTGAAGCTATTAGAAGGATTAAAGAAGCTTTAAGCTAAAAACTCGTTATTTTATCATACAAAAAAAGAAGCTATAACGTAAATTCTACGTTATAGCTTTTTCTTATGATGCCAAAAATATCCAAACCAATATATTGTTTAGTTATCTAACAACTTAGTAACTCTATTATTCCATTGCTAGAATATGTAAAAGCATATACCAAACCTAAAAACAAAAGTATAGTAATTATAATTACTTTGGTCATTCTTATTTTATACTCTTTTTGTAAGCGCTGAGCTAAAGCATTAAGCTCCGTTTTTGAAGCCTTTGGCAGGTTATATTCTTGTTTTGATTCAGAATAATAACCACCTAATCTATTTTTTAATTTTTTACGATTAGATAATAAATTCAAATTATTTCTAATACTTAATATCATTGAACTTGCACCCATAACTTTAAAGTGTTTTATTTAAAAAAGAATAATAACATCCTAAGCAACATAAATTTATATTGCGAATCCTATAAAAGGTAGTTGTTAGAAATACCAGTTAAAAAGTTCAGAAATGCAGGTGTATTTCCTTTAGAAAATAGCTAGTAACGCTACTATAAATACAGACATTTTTAAAATGGCAGCTGTATGATTCACCTTATTGAATTGAGAAGATTTAATACGTTGTCTTATTCCAAATACAGAGGTTGAAGTTGACTTACTGTAGTTTTGCTTCACAATAGTTTTGTAATTAGAATTTAACAACCCTTTAGTTGTATTGTAAGATACCGCAATGGGTTCTGGTAAAGCTTCTAATTCTTGATTTAATACTAATTCCATGACTTATAATTTTTTAGTTGATTACACCTATATGACGCAGTACATTAAAAAATGTTACAAATCATTAAAAAATCACAACCTAATAATCAGTCTTTTAACCTAAAAACATCAGTAAAATTATAGGCTAGATAAGTTAAAAAAAAAAATTAAAACTTATCTATTTCTCCAAAAAGAAGGTGTCAATAAAATCAGTACAGTTAGTAATTCTAACCTACCCAAAAGCATTAAAAAAGATGCCCACCATTTCCCTAAAGGAGGCAGTGCTGCATAATTATTAACAGGCCCAAAATCGCCAAGTGCAGGACCAACATTACCTAAACTCGAAGCTGAAAGTCCTATGGCAGATTCAAAATCCATCTGAAACATAGAAAAACCTAATGAACCTATAATAAAGGAAAGCATATAGAGTATAAAAAACCCTAGAACATTAAACACAATATCCTTAGAAACTGATTTTGTATTATATCTAACAGGCAAAATAGCATTGGGATGCAATGATCTCTTAAATTCTAGAAAGCCATTTTTTATTAAAATAAGATGTCTTACAACTTTTACACCACCTGAAGTACTACCAGCAGAACCACCTAAAAACATTAACCCAAAAAAGAATACTGTTAAAAATGATGTCCACATGGTATAATCAGCACTCACAAAACCTGTTGTGGTTATAACAGCTAACACCTGAAATAAACTATGCCTAAAAGCGCTTTCACCTTCCCCTAAAACCATTGGATGCTCTATACTAGACTGAGATACATCTGCTCTAAAATATATTAACACAGCAGCTATAATGGTAAAAATAGCAACAAACTTAAAATAAAGTTTAAACTCTTCATCCTTTATAATTTTAGTGACATTGCCTTTAAAAAGGTAATAGCTCAGCACAAAGTTTGTACCAGCTAAAAACATAAAGAATATGATGATATATTGAATAGCAGGATTATCATTCCAATATGCTATACTAGCATTTTTAGTAGAAAAACCACCTGTAGACAACGTACTTAATGCATGGTTAATTGCATCAAAAAAAGACATTCCTGCAACTTGCAGTAAGACAGTTTCAGCTATTGTATATCCAACATAAATCAACCATAAACGCTTAGCTGTATCTGTAATTCTAGGATGCAACTTATCGCCTCCAGGACCTGGAGCTTCTGCTGCAAATAACTGCATACCACCAACACCAAGCAAAGGAAGTATTGCTATGGCTAAAACAATTATTCCCATACCACCAATCCAATGTGTCATACTTCTCCAAAACAAAACACCTTCAGGAAGAATTTCAATATCATTTAAAATACTCGCTCCAGTTGTAGTATAACCAGACATGGTTTCAAAAAAAGCTTCTGTAAATGTAGGAATCGCTTCAGCTGCCATGTATGGCAAAGTACCAGATAGAGACATCACAATCCATCCAAAAGCTACAACAATGTAACCCTCGCGTTTATTCATCTCTTTACGATGATTTTTAGTAGTATACATTGCTACAGCACCCAAAAGTAAGGTTGCTAAACTCGCTAAAAACAAATTTAGAGTAACACCATCTTTATAGATAAGGCTTATTAATGCCGCTATCATCATAAAACCACCATTAAACAACAGCAGCAGCCCAAAAAAATGGAAAATAATTTTATAGTTGAGACGAATCGTAGACATAATAATTAAGAGAAAAAAGCTTCTACTTCAGATATAGAACGAGGTAAACAACAAACAACTACGCGGTCACCAGACTCTATTCTAAAACTACCAAGAGGAATTAACCCTTTTCCATCTCTTATGACTCCGCCAAAAATAGCAGATCTAGGAAAATCTAAATCCTTAATAATCTTATTAGAGATCTTAGAATTAGGCTTTACAACAAACTCTAAAAGTTCAGCATTCATGTTAGTAAGCTTGGTCATAGCAACCACCTCACCCTTTCTAATATACCTAAATATGTTATTTGCAGCTAATAATTTTTTATTAATAAGCGTATCTATACCAATAGAATGTGAGAGCTGATAATAATCCATATTTTCAACTAATGCAATGGTTTTTCTAACACCTTTAGATTTAGCCAAGAGACAAGACATAATATTAGTCTCAGAATTACCAGTTACAGATATAAAAGCATCCATATCTGAAATATTCTCTTCATCTAATATTTCAACATTTCTACCATCACCACAAATTACCAAAGCATTTGGTAAGCGATCTGCAAGGTCTTCAGCAATTGGTTTTTTACTTTCTACAATCTTAACATTAAATTTACTCTGGCATAGATCTCTAGCGGTTTTAAAACCAATTTTACTTCCGCCAAGAATCATTACATTCTTTATTTCGCTTCTTACTTTACCAGATAACTCAAAGAGTTCATCATCTCCACCTTTAGAAGTCATAAAAACGACCTTATCCCCTTCTTTAAACTGGGTATCTCCTCTAGGAATTATAGTGTATTGTGTTCCATAACGTTGAATTGCTATTGGAATAAAATGCAATTCAGGATAAATATGTGCTGCTTCACTTACAGTTTTACCAACAAACTTAGCTGTTCTAGATAAACGTAAACCTAACATGGTTAATGCTCCATCTTCAAACTCGTAGGTATCATTAAACCCATACTGATTTAATAATAATTCAATCTCAGAAGCCGCTAATGCTTCTGGTGATATCAACTCATCTATACCAAACTGCGAGAACTTAATAACGTCCTTTTCTTCTATAAACTCTGTATTAGAAATTCTAGCTATGGTACGTTGCGCTCCTAATTGTTTAGCAAGCACACTTGCTGTAATATTTGTAGTTTCTGATGAAGTTACTGCAATAAATAATGCCGCAGATTCTATACGCGCTTCTCTAAGAATAGCAATTGATGTCGCATCACCTCTTATGGTTTTTATATCTAAATGCTCACCAGCATACGTAAGGTTGTCTTTTTTTGTATCTATAAGGGTTATCTCTTGCGACTCATAGGATAGTAATTTTGCTAAATGAAATCCTACCTCGCCTGCGCCTGCGATAATTATTTTCATCGTGAATTGTTCGTTATAAACATACAAATATACTAAGAAGTTCTAAGTTAATATATGCCTTAAGCACTTAAAATTAGGCTTAGTCTTTCCTTTTTTCATCCTGAGATATTATTCAGCTTATTAATACTAACAATTGTTTACTTAATTACTATTTTATTAGTTCTTTAATTTTTTTTCATTTTGTTTTAGAGAACTTTCAAATGAAAAATTTCACGTATTTTTGCCAAAAATTTTTAATGGCCGAAAAAGTTAAACCATACAAAAACAGTGACGCTTCTAAAAAAGAACAGGTTACTGAAATGTTCGATACTATTTCTAATGAATACGATGGACTTAACCGTGTTATTTCTTTTGGTATTGATGTAAAATGGAGAAATAAAGTCGTTAAAATCGTTTCTCAAAAAAAACCTGAAAACATTTTAGATATTGCTACTGGTACAGGTGACCTTGCCATTAGTTTAACGGCTACTAATGCTAAAGAAATTATTGGCTTAGACATTAGTAATGGTATGCTTGAAGTTGGAAGAAAAAAAATTGCTTCAAAAAAGCTAGACAATATCATTTCTATGGTTATTGGTGATTCTGAAAATCTACCTTTTGAAGACAATACTTTTGACGCTATTACTGTTGCCTTTGGTGTGAGAAATTTTGAAAATCTAGAGAAGGGACTTTCTGAAATTTTAAGAGTTTTAAAACCTAATGGAGTTTTTGTGATTTTAGAAACTTCTGTACCTACAAATCCTATCTATAAATTTGGTTATAAAATTCACTGTAATTTTATTTTACCTGTAATAGGAAAATTGTTCTCTAAAGATAAAATTGCCTATAATTACCTTAGCGAATCTGCTTCTGTTTTTCCTTATGGTGAAGCCTTAAACAATATTTTGAGAAAAATTGGGTTTATTAATGTCGAAGACAAACCTCAAACCATGGGTGTAGCAACCATATATACAGCATCTAAAGCATAACATGAAACGAATCCTAATCTTACTTATCTTTATATTAGCATTTAATAATGCAACTGCCCAATTATTCACCAAAGAAAGGGTTGCAAATAATATTGATAACATAGATCAGAAATTTTTGTCTTGGGGTTACTTTCTTGGTTTTAATCAGTACGATTTTAAATTCAATTACAACGAAAACTTAAAAGACATTTTAGTAGAAAAAACCTTTGGATTTCACTTAGGTCTTGTTGGTGATATGCGCCTTAACAACTACATGAATCTTAGATTAGAACCTGGTGTGTTTTTTACTACTAGAAATATACAATATGATGAAAGTTACTTTGCTGGTACAGATTTTAATGATTCTGATTTATTAAGAGAGGTGAAATCTACATATATACACATACCTTTATTACTAAAGATCTCTACAAAACGTATTAATAATTTTAAGCCATTTATTATTGGCGGTTTTTCTACAGCATTAAACCTATCTAGTAATGAAGATAATCCTGATGATAATAGCAATGGTGAATTTAGAATGAAGAAAAACACTTATTTCTACGAAATAGGCTTTGGTATAGATCTTTATTTACTGTATTTTAAGTTTACACCATCAATACGAGGCGTCTTTGCAATCAATGATGAAATAGTAAGAGATGCCGACCCAAATAGCCCTTGGACTGGCAATGTGGCAAAAATGCAAACTAGAGGCATTTTTATCAATTTTACTTTTCAATAGTTCGTCTTTTAAACTCACTTAAAACAATTGCGGTTGCATTAGCAACATTAAGACTTTCTGTTTCTTTAATTTCACCAAATTGCGGAATGGTAATGCGACGAGTTATTTTATTCTGAACAGCTTCAGAAATACCATTTGCTTCATTACCCATTACAATAATTCCGTTTTTTGGTAAATCTGTATTATATATATTTTCTCCGTTCATAAATGTTCCAAACACTGTTTCTTTAGTAGACGATATAAAATCTGGCAGATTTAGATAATTGACATTAATTCGGGTTAATGAACCCATAGTGGCTTGTACTACTTTAGGATTATAACAATCTACTGTATTAAAACTACATACAAGATCCTTTACTCCATACCAATCACAAAGTCTAATAATAGTACCCAAATTGCCTGGATCTCTTACATCGTCTAAAGCTATTATTAATGCTTCTTTATTTATTTCTAAAGCATCAGGAATTTTAAAAACTGCTAAAGCAGTGTTCGGACTTTTTAAGGATGAAATTTTTTTAAGTTCGGTTTCAGAAATTTCTATCGTGAGGTTTTTTGGTGCATCAAAAATTGATTTTGTTGTATATAAATTGTGAAGCTTAAAATCTGAATTTAAAAATTCATTTATACCTTTTACTCCTTCAACAATAAACAAGCTTAATTGTTGTCTATACTTTTTTTGGTTTAAACTTTTAATTAACTTTATCTGATGCTTTGATAACATTAAAATGTATTTACTTTTGTTTGTATCAATACAAAGTAAAACTATTTTGGACTAATTTTTGCTAATAATAATCAATATCAAAAAACACACACCTCTAAAACTTGCAATTTAAATCTTCAATACTATTTAAAATTCGTAAAATTCTTTACAAGGTATTATTGTTAGTTTTTATAGTTCTTTTAAATTCTTGTGATGTTGTAAAACGTGTTAAAGCTAATGAACATTTAATTACAAAAAACACCATTGTAGAAGATGATAAGGTAAATAAAGACGAGCGTGTAAACAATATCATTATCCAAAAAGCAAATTTAGGCATGAGTAGTTTTTTGGGTTTTCCATTAAGGTTACATGTTTACAATTTAGCCAGACCAAATATAGACTCTATAC
Source organism: Winogradskyella sp. (assembly GCF_025210595.1). Lineage (GTDB taxonomy): Bacteria > Bacteroidota > Bacteroidia > Flavobacteriales > Flavobacteriaceae > Winogradskyella. Next base: position 9,699 of record NZ_JAOARH010000123.1, on the reverse strand, counting down.
TACAAGCTAATGTACTGAGTGACTCTTCTAAAGTACGTTGGAAAACCAAATTACTTTCTAAAAAACAATTTGACAGAGAAATACAAGCTAGAAAAAACTTTAATAGCTGGTTAAAACGTACTGGTGAAGCACCAACCATACTCGATGAAGTAAAAACAAAAAAAACAGCAAATAGGCTTAGAAAATATTATTACAGTAAAGGATGGTTTGATAATAAGGTAGAATATCAAATTATAAAAGATAGTAACAAAAGAGCTCAGGTCACCTATAAAATCACAAAAAACACTCCGTACACACTAGATTCTTTAAGATCTACAATCAGTAGTCCTGCAATTGACACCCTTTATAGCAAATTTAATAAAAGGTCTTTATTAAAAAAGGGAGAGCAGTTTAATGCTGACAACTTTGAAAACGAACGCAGTCGTATAAACACATACCTCCGTAATTCTGGTTTTTATCACTTTGGTAAAGACTATATTAGATTTGAAACAGACACCATTGATACAAATCATAAAATAAATACAGATTTAATTATTGCTAATCGTGCTATAAGAGAGGGTGACTCTGTAAGGGTTGAACCTTTTAAAGTATATAAAATTAAAGATGTAAATATTTTTACTGACAATACTTTTGAAAATCAGTTTATAGCCATTTCAGATTCCACGACTTACAAAGACTATAATCTATACAGTAAAAACAAATTACGTTTTAGACCAAAAGCTCTTACAGATGCTGTATTTATAAATAAAGGAGAAATATATAGAGACATAGATCGAAGCAGAACATTACGCTACATTAATGATTTGCAGATGTTTAGATACCCAAGAATTGAATATATTGAAAATGAATCTGACACTACTTTAACAACCAATATCTACTTAGAACCTAAGAAGAAATATGCGTTAAGCCTAGATTTAGATGTCTCTCAAAGTAATATACAGACCATTGGGTTTTCAGTAACTCCAGGATTAAAAATTAGAAATATTTTTAGAGGTGCAGAAACTTTAGAAATTAGTGGTATTGCTGCAATTGGAGCATCTAAAGATGGTAGCGATAATGATGACACATTCTTTGATATTAATGAATTTGGTGGTAATATAAGATTAACGCTACCACGCTTATTTACTCCTTTTAAAACAGATAGTATTATACCAAAATACATGTCACCAAGCACTGCCATTAACATCTCAACTACAAGTCAGCAAAATATTGGTTTAGACAAACAAACACTTTCAGGGCTTATAAGTTATAATTGGTCACCATCAAGAACAGTTACAAACACTTTAGACCTCTTTAATGTACAATATGTAAAAAACCTAAACACTAGTAATTATTTTGGCGTATACACAAACTCCTACAGTAGGCTTAATAAAATTGCGCAAGATATTGGCTACATAAGTACTGATGATAATTTAAGCTTTCCAAATCAAACAGATTTATTTATTACTAATGTTCTTAATGGTAATACGAGTTTAACATCAGAAGATGATGACTATATAACCGTAAATAATATTGAAGAACGCAAACAACGATTAACCGAAAACAACCTTATATTTTCCACCAGTTTTGATTTTATAAAAGATAGACGCTCCAACATTTTTGATAATGATTTTTCTATTTTTAAATGGCATATAGAGCTCGCAGGAAACTTATTATCTAATCTCTCAGAAATATTTGGATCAGAAAAAAATGATGACGGCAACTACGATGTCTTTGGGGTAACATTTTCTCAATATTTTAAAACTGAAATCGATTACGTAAAATATTTTGACCTAGGCAGAAACAATATTTTTGCTTTTAGAAGTTATGCTGGTATTGCTATTCCTTATGGCAACTCTAACAGTATTCCATTTGCCGAAAGTTTCTTTGCTGGAGGTCCAAATGACAATAGAGCTTGGACCGCATATAATCTTGGACCAGGAAGCTCAACTACTACTAATGAATTTAATGAAGCAAACTTTAAAATTCATTTAAGCGCAGAACAACGTTTTGCTCTTTTTGGAGATTTAAAAGGAGCCCTTTTTGTTGATGCTGGTAACATATGGAATGTTCTCGACAACGTAGAAGATAAAGATGCTACACTTACTAACTTTAACTCTCTAAAAAATATTGCTGTAGGTTCTGGTTTTGGATTACGCTACGATTTTGATTTTTTCGTACTCCGTTTTGATACTGGTTTTAAAACCTATGAGCCTTCTCAAGATGAAGGCAGTCGTTGGTTTAAAAATTATAATTTTAGAAATGCAGTATTCAATATAGGTATCAACTACCCTTTTTAATTATACCTTTTCTTTTCGATGTATAACATGCTATTATTGCCAAAAAACATCTCTTAGATTTTTTAAATTATGTATTTTTGAAGCCTAATTTTCAATCATACTATCATGAGTCACAATATTAAACCTGGTGTTGCAACAGGTAGAGAAGTACAGGAAATTTTCAAGTTAGCTAAAGAAAAAGGATTTGCCTTACCAGCTGTAAATGTTATTGGTTCAAATTCTATTAATGCTGTTTTAGAAACCGCAAAAGCACTAAATGCACCTGTAATTATTCAGTTTTCAAACGGAGGAGCGCAATTTAATGCAGGTAAAGGCTTAGGAAATGAAGATCAAAAAGGTGCTATTGCTGGCGCTATTTCTGGTGCAAAACACATTCACCTTATGGCAGAAGCATATGGTGTTCCTGTAATATTACACACAGATCATTGTGCAAAAAAATTATTGCCTTGGATTGATGGATTACTAGATGCTAGTGAAAAACATTTTGAAGAAACTGGTAAACCGCTTTATAGTTCTCATATGATTGATCTTTCTGAAGAGCCAATCGAAGAAAATATTGAAATCTGTAAAGAATACTTAGCTCGAATGAGTAAAATGGGTATGACATTAGAGATTGAATTAGGTATTACAGGTGGTGAAGAAGATGGTGTAGATAATAGTGATGTAGATGAATCTAAATTATACACACAACCCGAAGAAGTTGCTTATGCTTATGAAGAATTAATGAAAGTTAGTGACCAATTTACTGTAGCTGCAGCCTTTGGTAATGTACATGGAGTTTATAAACCTGGCAATGTAAAGTTAACGCCTAAGATTTTAAAGAATTCTCAAGAATACGTTTCTGAAAAATATGGCGTTGATCATAATCATATCGATTTTGTATTCCATGGAGGGTCTGGATCTACAGTTGAAGAAATAAGAGAAGCCATAGGCTATGGAGTTATAAAAATGAATATTGACACAGACATGCAATGGGCATTTTTAAGTGGTGTAAGAGATTATGTAGAGGACAAAAAAGAGTATTTACAAACTCAAATTGGTAATCCAGATGGTCCAGACTCACCAAACAAAAAACACTACGACCCAAGAGTTTGGTTAAGAAAAGGTGAGCAATCTTTTGTAGACAGACTTAAAAAAGCTTTTGAAGACTTAAATAATGTAGATACATTATAAAAAATAACAGTATACAATTTAAAAACCTATCAGAGCTTTTAACAATTAGTTTTGGTAGGTTTTCTCTTTTTTAAAACTACATTTAGCAACAGCTTTTGTGTTTAATTAATTAATAGTAATTTTGCCTTACTAACTAAAACTTTCGATATCAGATAATCTAATATCGTAAATCTAAAATCGTAAATCAATATGGCTTGGTTTAAAAGAAAAGATAAAGGAATTCAGACTTCAACTGAAGAAAAAAAAGATATTCCCAAAGGACTTTGGTACAAATCACCTACAGGAAAAATAATTGATACTAAAGAACTAGAACAAAATTTTTATGTAAGTCCAGAAGATGGCTATCATGTAAGAATTGGAAGTAAAGAGTATTTTGAAATACTTTTTGATGATAATGAATTTAAAGAATTAGACACCAACCTATCCTCTAAAGATCCATTAAAATTTGTAGACACTAAGAAATATCCAGATCGTTTAAAAGCTGCTCAAACTAAGACTTCTCTAAAAGATGCTGTAAGAACTGCTGTTGGAAAATCTATGGGTAATGATTTGGTTATTGCTTGTATGGATTTTAGTTTTATTGGAGGATCTATGGGTAGTGTTGTTGGTGAAAAAATTGCCAGAGCTGCAGATTATGCGTTAAAAAACAAAGTACCATTTATGATTATTAGTAAATCTGGTGGTGCTCGTATGATGGAAGCTGCATTATCACTTATGCAATTGGCTAAAACCTCAGCTAAATTAGCACAATTGGCAGAAGAAAAAATCCCTTACATCTCACTATGTACAGATCCAACTACAGGAGGCACAACGGCTTCATTCGCTATGCTTGGTGATATTAACATTTCTGAGCCTGGAGCGTTAATTGGTTTTGCAGGTCCAAGAGTTGTTAGAGATACTACTGGTAAAGAATTACCAGAAGGTTTTCAAACCTCTGAGTTCTTATTAGAACATGGTTTCTTAGATTTTATTTCGCACAGACGAGATTTAAAGAAAAAAATAAATCTTTATATAGATTTAATAAAAAACCAACCTTTAAGAGCATAAAAAAGCGAGCCTTTCGGCTCGCTTTTTTTTCCAATCAACTAAAACCAAACCACAATACTAATTCAAAATAATTGGTATTTCGGCGCCATTATTAAAGGTAAAGGTTGCCTGGTTATCGCATTCACCTTCACCAAAATCGAATACTCCTCCAAAGTTGGTGCGTTGTACATTAAAAGAACCACTAACAAAATACGGACAAACCGCTTCTCTTCGTAACGGAACAATAACCTCATATGCATGTGTATTTCCATTAACAAAGGTTGCCGTCCAGCTTCCTGTAATTTCAAAAACATTATCACTAAAAACACCACTACCAAAACCTTCTACCCATTCTCTAATTCTAGTACCTTCTCTAGAGGCTTGAGCTCCATTTGGCCAAATAACTGTAATGCTCAAATTGTGCGTAAATTGTGGATTTCCATTTTCGTTAGATAATTCTTTTAAAATTGAACGACTTGCTATAACATTTTTGGCATCAAAGTAGAAATTAACCAAATTGTAGTTAATCATTATCTGTTGCGCTTCTGTATCTCTGGTATAATCAAATACTATTTGTCCTTGTATTAAATGTCCGTTGATTACACATCCTTCAGAGCCAAAATCTAAAGTTACTTCTCTATAATTTTGCTGTGCTACAACAGTAACTGTCACGCATTCTGGTATATCTCTAGAGTAAGCTTCTCTTTCTGAACTATCTTTTATAGATTCTATTCTATCTGCAATTTCAAACTCTTGCTGCTCATAAGCATCAATTACAATATCTCCGAGAACATTATCTATTTGGTCAATCTCAGCAGAACGCTGTACCTCTGTTGTGTCTTGTGTAAAATCTTCTGTTTCGGTAGCCTCATCATTGTTACTACAAGATGTAAATGCTAAACTTAAAACAACAAGACCTATAACACCTTTTTTAAATGCATTAAAACGCTTCATGATTACTTTTTTTAATTGTTAATATGTTGTTAAGACTATAACAATTCAAAAAAGTTTAATGGTAAAAGCACATTTTATGCTTTTCTAAGATAAATTGAAAACGCTGTTCCCACATCAACTTCACTATCCACAGTTACTTTACCTCCTAAAGATTCGATATGATTTTTTGTAATAAAAAGCCCTATACCAATAGCATCTTCATTATAATGAAAGGTTTTGTACATCTGAAACAGCTTATCACCAAATTTTTCTAAATCTATACCTAACCCATTATCCTTAATTCTCAATACAATGTATTTCTCTTCAACATGAGAGGTAAGCTCTATAACAAGTGTCCTTTTTTCAGATTTGTATTTGATAGCATTTGTTAAGAAGTTGAGTATTATACTATCTAAATACGCAGGTACTCCTTTAATGTTATGCGCTTCATTAATATGATTATAGATTAATGCATTAGAATTTTGTGCCATAGCAATAATATTATACATTGCTTTTTCTACAAATTCGTAGAGGTTTAATGTCTGTAACTTTGAAGGCTCAATTTCTTTAATCTTTGCCACTTCAGTAAGGTGCGAAACCGTTTCTTGCAAATTATCTATAGCTTGTCTTAAAAGTGTATAGTTTTCGTTTGAAGTTATATTAGTAAAATCCTCTTCTAAAAATTCAGTAAGTGTAGAAAGGTTTCCTGAATGAGACCTTAGGTTATGGGTTACAATATTAGCAAAAGACGTTAATCTATCGTTTTGCTCTTTAGCCACACTTAGCATCGTTTTTAATTTATCTTGATTTTTTTGACGTTTTGTCACATCTGTAAATTGCCAAATCATATGTGGCCTTCCTTCTTTAAAATAAACCAAAGTCACATAAATTAATACCCAAATAACATTTCCATTTTTATGAAAATAGCGCTGTTTTACTCTATACTTATCTATTGTACCATTAATGAGCTTTTCAAACTTTGTTTCATGTACACCTAAATCTTCTATGAATACTATATTATTAATATCCATGTTAAAAAGCTCAGTCTTAGTATATCCAAAAATATCAGAAACCGCTTCATTCATTTTTAACCAATTGCCATCCATACTAACAACAGCTATACCATTATAGGTATGGCTAAAAACACGATTGAGAACATCGTTAGCATTAGAAAAATTTTGATTGGTGCGCGAAGCTTTCATCCTTAAAGTTTTTAGGTCAATAGGCAAAAGCTCTTATTAGTAAAGGGGAAAATATATTAAAAATACTGTGTCACAGATTAAAAGTTACAAAAAAAACTTCAGAAAGCAAAAAAGTACTATATTTGCAGCTTGAAAGAAAACCTTTCAAGGTACATAACAATCATTTACAACAATATTAGAATGTATTTATCTAAAGAAAAAAAAGAAGAAATCTTCGCAAAACACGGTAAAGGAAAAAATGATACGGGTTCTGCAGAAGGGCAAATTGCATTATTTACAGAGCGTATTAATCACTTAACAGAGCACTTAAAGAAAAATCGTAAAGATTATAACACTGAGCGTTCGTTAGTAAAATTAGTAGGTAAGCGTAGAGCTTTACTAGACTACTTAACTAAGAAAGACATCTTAAGATATCGTGCAATAGTTAAAGAATTAGGATTAAGAAAATAATCTCTATAAAAAAAGACCACGCTAATAGCGTGGTTTTTTATTACAATACAAACGCAATCGAGAGCGTATAACATTTCGAATTGAAAATAGCAGATAAGATCCCAAAACAAGAATGGGACTTCGGTTTTTCATTGGTCACAACAACTACTACACAACAACACAACGACCATTGTTTAACAAGATTAATTCGTGATTTTGAGTAAACACTATCACTGAATTAAAATGAATTAAAAAATTTATGATTCCAAAAACTTACAAAGAGGTCATTGACCTAGGTGATGGTAGAGAAATTTCTATCGAAACCGGAAAACTAGCAAAACAAGCTCATGGTAGCGTTGTTGTACAATCTGGAAAATGTATGTTGTTATGTACGGTTGTATCTAACTACCACCAAGCAGATGTAGACTTTTTACCATTAACAGTAGATTATAGAGAAAAATTTGCTGCAGCTGGTCGTTATCCTGGTGGATTCTTTAAAAGAGAAGCAAGGCCAAGTGATGGAGAAGTATTAACTATGCGTTTAGTAGACCGTTGTCTTCGTCCACTTTTCCCAAAAGATTACCATGCAGAAACTCAGGTAATGATTCAGTTAATGTCTCACGATCCTGAAGTAATGCCAGATGCTATGGCAGGTTTAGCTGCTTCTGCTGCAATTCAGTTATCCGATATTCCTTTTGAAACTGCAATTTCTGAAGTTAGAGTAGCACGTGTTAATGGTGAATTTATTATCAATCCTTCTTATGCGCAATTAGAAGAATCTGATCTTGATATGATGATTGGTGCATCTGCTGATTCTGTTATGATGGTAGAAGGTGAAATGGATGAGATTTCTGAAGAAGAAATGGTAGAAGCTATTAAGGCAGCTCACGAAGCTATTAAAATTCAATGTGATGCACAGTTAAAATTAGCCGAAGCATTTGGTAAAAAAGAAACTCGCGAATATGATCCTGAAGTTGAAGATGAAGATTTAGCTAAGAAGATTCACGAAATGGTTTACGACAAAACCTATGCTATTGCAAAAGCAGGTTCTGCAAAGCATGAAAGAAGCGCAGCATTTAGCGAAATAAAAGAAGAAGTCTTTAATTCTTTTTCTGAAGAAGAACAAGATGAATTAGGTAAGCTTATTCATAAATATGTAGCTAAAGCTCAAAAAGAAGCTATTAGAAACCTAACCTTAGATGAAGGTCTACGTTTAGACGGTCGTAAAACGACTGACATTAGACCAATCTGGTGTGAGGTAGATTATTTACCATCTACTCATGGTTCAGCAATTTTTACACGTGGAGAAACTCAAGCCTTAGCAACTGTTACTTTAGGAACAAGTAGAGAAGCTAACCAAATAGATATGCCATCTTACGAAGGTGAAGAGCGTTTTTATCTACATTATAATTTCCCACCTTTTTCAACAGGTGAAGCAAGACCTATTAGAGGCACCTCTCGTAGAGAAGTTGGTCACGGTAACCTTGCACAACGTGCCTTAAAAGGTATGGTGCCAGAAGATTGCCCATACACAGTAAGAGTTGTATCTGAAGTATTAGAATCTAACGGTTCTTCTTCTATGGCAACCGTTTGTTCTGGTACAATGGCATTAATGGATGCAGGTGTTCAATTAAAAAAACCTGTTTCTGGTATTGCAATGGGATTAATCTCTGATGGAGACAAATTTGCTGTACTTTCTGATATTTTAGGTGATGAAGATCATTTAGGTGATATGGATTTTAAAGTTACAGGAACTGCTGAAGGTATTACAGCAACCCAAATGGATATTAAAATAAAAGGGTTGTCTTATGAGATTTTAGTAAAAGCATTAATGCAAGCAAGAGATGGTCGTTTACATATTCTTGAAAAATTAACAGACACCATACAACAACCTAACGCTAATGTTAAAGAACACGCTCCTACAATGGTAACGACGCGTATTCCAAATGAATTTATTGGCGCATTAATTGGTCCTGGTGGAAAAGTGATTCAAGAATTACAAAAAGAAACAGAAACTACTATTGTAATCAACGAAGACCCTGTTACAGAAGAAGGTATTGTTGAAATACTTGGTGTTGGCAACAAAGGTATTGATGCTGTAATGGCTCATATAGATGCTATGATGTTTAAACCAGAAGTTGGCAGCATTTATGAAGTTAAAGTGGTGAAAATGTTGGATTTTGGAGCTGTAGTAGAATATACTGAAGCGCCAGGAAACGAAGTTTTACTTCACGTAAGTGAATTAGCTTGGGAACGTACTGAAAATGTTTCTGATGTTGTAAATATGGGAGATATTTTTGATGTAAAATACTTCGGAATAGATTCTAGAACAAAGAAAGAAAAAGTATCTCGTAAAGCTATTTTACCAAAACCTGAAGGTTGGCAAGATAGGCCTAAGCGCGATAACAATAATCGTGGAAAAGATAATCGTGGACGCGACAACCGTAATCGCGACAATCGTAGAGACGATAGAAAGCCAAGAGAGAACAGAAAAGACGATTAATAGTTTTTTAAGATTTTTTAATTTACAGCCTCACAGGTTTTTGAAACCTGTGAGGTTTTTTTTGCTTAAAAGCTATATAAAATCCTTGGCATAATAGCTACACCTCCAATATCCTCTCGAATTGAGCCTTCTACTTTGTAAGGAGAATAATTAA
>NZ_JAOARH010000122.1 GCF_025210595.1 Winogradskyella sp. | reverse complement strand
TTTGCAGGCACAATAACTTTGTCCTCTTTTTTAAGCTTACCTAATTCTATATAGCCTTTAAAAATTAAGGTTAAAGCATCTAGACCGTTACCTGTACCAATACAATATTTTGTATCGCAATAATGCGCAAATTCAGTTTCAAATTTCTCGACGTTATAACCAAGAATATAATAAGAATCATCTAAAGACTTTGAAAATGAAGCTTCTAAATCTTTTCTAAACTTATTATTGATTTTATATAGATCTAAAAACTTAATCATATAAACACATCCTCTAAAAGTTTATAATTTACTGTATCTATTTTGTAAAACCCTTGAGTAATAGAACGAGCCCCAAAACCTTCTTTCCAATACTGTAAACCTTCATTTATATTTTGCCCTTGATTTTCATTAGATATTCCAAAATTAAAATAAGTCTTTTTATCAAAAACACACTCTAATAGATGATGATGCAAAAAATCTAAACTTCCTAAAATATTTTTATCTGCATTACCAGAAATATACTGGCTATGAGCTACATTTTTGGTTTCAAAAATTGTTGTACCAGCAACAACAACGTCATTGTGATAAACATTAAACTGCCTAATCTGCTTAGGGAATCTGGATTTTAAAAGTTGTATTTCTGCTAGAGTATGTACAGGCTTCACATCATGCTTAAGATCTAGGTTTGGCATAAGAATTTGATTCCAAAATAAAGAAAAATCATTGGTCTCTTCTACTACAAGGTTATGCTTCATTCCTCTTTTGTAACCATTTTTTCTACTTCTAGAGTAAGCTTTAAATTTTAAGTCTAACACAGAATGCATATCCATACGCTCTAATTGAGCTTTTACTTTAAAGCATAAATACGCTAAAGGGTTATTGACTGGATGGTTTAAATAAACATAAGGTAATTCTTTTAAAGTTAAACTAGCTATACCATTTTGATTTAAGTAACACATAATGGTTTTTAAAACATCTATAGCTTCCTTAGATTTTAAACTATCATTATATATTAACCCACCATAGGTTAATCCTAAATGAGAATACACTCTATCATTTACCTTATTTGCTGGTAGTAATGCAACTAATTCATCTTGCTTATAAATCATTAATGAGTAATCGTGAAATCTGTCACTATGATAGTCCATAAAATCTCTTTGAAATAGAAAGGTTTGTTGATTACTATTTACAGTAAAAGTATTCCATTCATTTTTGTAAGATGATTTATATCGTAAAACCTTTAAGTTTTGCATCTATCAAAAATAGGGTTAATTATTTATTAAACTATTGATTGATATTTTTTTGAAATTAAATTCTATTTGCTTTGAAAAAAATGAGACATTAACTATTAACATAATCTATAATGCTTTTTTATTGAAATATTAATAGTGTTTATTTATGAATTTATATATGTATCGTTAATATTTGTATCCTTTAATATGTACAAAGGTCTTTTCTGTACATTTTTATTAATTCTACTGATATACTCACCTATTATACCAATTGACAGTAATTGGATACCTCCCATAAACATTGCACTAATAATTAAAGATGTCCATCCAGTAATAGTTTGTTTAAAAATATAATGAGCAAATATTGCATAAATTATCACTAAAAATGAAAAGATTGAAATCACGAATCCCAAACGACTAACTAATAGTAAGGGCTTATCTGAAAAACCCGTTATTCCATCAAATGCTAAACGGAACATTTTGCCATAAGAATAACCACTTTTTCCATGTTTTCTTATCTCTCTATCAAATAACACATACGCTTGCTTTAAACCTAACCAAGCTATTTGAGCTCTTAAAAATTTATTTTGTTCTGGCATTTGATTAACAGCACTTACTACTTTATTTGAAATAAGCCTATAATCTCCCGCATCTAAAGGAATCTCAAAAGACACCCATCTTTTTAACAATCTATAGTATAACTTAGCTGTAAACTTTTTAATAAAAGTGTCTCCTTCTCTCTTTTTTCGCTTTGCATATACAACATCAAAACCTTCTCTATATTTTGAATATAATTCAAAAATTAGTTCTGGTGGATCTTGCAAATCAGAATCTATAATTACGGTACAATCTGCATTACAATACTCTAATCCTGCAGTTACAGCTATTTGATGCCCAAAATTCCTACTCAAATCAAGGTAAAAAACCTTTGGGTTATTTTCTGCAAAAGATAAAATTCTGGATAGAGAGTCATCATTACTTCCATCATTTACAAATATGATTTGATATTTATCTGTAATAGAAGAAACAGTATTTTTCACCCTTTTATATAGTTCGGGTAAATTTTCATATTCATTGTAGACCGGAACCACTACTGAAATATCATTTTTCAACATCATATACTAATTAAATATAACACTAATATAAACTAAATAGTGGATTAAAAATTCTCAATTATTTAGATAAGTAAACATTAAAATAATCATTACTCCAAGTAATTTTGTACTTGTTTCTCCTTAAAAAATCATTCATTACTGAGTTACGCTCATTACTATGAAAATTGTTGTTTTCTTTATTAGTTGACATATAATCTTTAATAGGTTCAGAAAACTCATAAATAGTTTCAAATTTTTGTTGGACAACAATAGGCAAAATTTGTATTTCTGACTCTGCTTTAGTAAGCTTTTTCTCAAATGAATTATAATCATATATCCACACCCATGGATTATACATATAAGGTTTAGTCTTTGTTAAAAAATGAATCATTGGCATTTTATCATAGACCAATAAATAATCATTTGGCTGTACTATATTTTCTAATTGAAGTAACAGCTCATTTATAATCTTAGCTCGTCTTTCAGTAGTATAAATCCCTCTAGTCAAAGAACTATTTATAGTATATTTTTTTTCAAATCTACTGCCATTATCAAAATAAGCTTGTTGAGATATATTATAACCTTTGAGCAAAATGAATGCTATTACAACCGACCATAAAAATGATTGCTTAGTTTTTTGATGTACCTGTAACTTAGACTTTTTATTTATAAAGTTAAGATTTTGTATAATCCAATTATAACGATTTGCAAAATAAAAAAACAGAGGTAGTCCAATCCAAATACCCATAAAACCAGCATTTATAATTCCACCACCTGTGCCAAGATAAATTGTAAGTAATGTTGATAAAGATAAAAAACTGATAATTTTAATTTCATATTTAATCTTCTTTACAAGTAACATAGCCACACTACCAATTAAACAAAAACTATAGATAGGATAAATATTTTTTGTATTAAACCAAAAAATTAAAAACAGAATTGTTAACGCAAAAAAAACAAATCCAGCAATCTTATTTTTAGGCAAAAATCGCTTTACGAAATAAAGCACAGAAATTATCAAAAAGAACTTAATCGTTTCAATTGCTATAGAAATGAAATTAAAATAAGGTGCTATAAAAATAGACTTAAAATTATGAGAACTATTTTCTGTATTACCCAAATCATTAATAGTAAATAATGCATTTCTCATAATTTCTATTTGACCAAGATAGCTTAGCAAAGCAAAAACCATTAACAAACCAATCACTGTCCCAATCCCAATGTAAGTAAACGGTTTTATAGACTTTATAATTGACTCCTTTTTTAAATAAAAAGAATACGGAATAACTAAAACTAACGAAAAAAGTACTGCGTTAGGAATTCTGGTAAAAACATTTACACTCAATAATATTCCTGACATAACATATAATAGGAAACTATTTTCAGTGACCGATTTTTTCAACATATATATAGTTAACACAGTCATTAAGGCTGTTAAATGATTATGATAATACGTTAAAAAACCATAATCATTAACAAAAAGCACCATAATTAAAGCAGATAACAACAGGTCTTTTCTCATATAAGATTTTAAAATCTTATATGAGATATATAAGGTAGCTGTATTAACAACTATAGCAAGTATCCTAAACCACAATATACCTCCATCCTCATACAATTGATGCCATACCCCCCCAACAAAACCAGAAAACCAATA
>NZ_JAOARH010000121.1 GCF_025210595.1 Winogradskyella sp. | reverse complement strand
GCCTTAAATTTATAGGTCGTGTAGGAGCAGGCTTAGAAAATATAGATTGTGATTATGCCGAATCTAAAGGCGTTACATTAATATCAGCACCAGAAGGAAATCGCAATGCGGTTGGAGAACATGCTTTAGGCATGTTATTATCATTGTTTAATAAGCTTAATAAAGCAGACAAAGAAGTAAGGCAAGGCAAATGGCTTCGCGAAGCTAATCGCGGCATAGAACTCGATGGAAAAACTGTTGGTCTTATCGGTTATGGCAATATGGGAAAAGCTTTTGCAAAAAAACTGAGAGGTTTTGATGTTGAAGTACTCTGTTACGACATTAAAGCTAATGTTGGCGATGAAAATTGCGACCAAGTAACGTTAGAAGAACTTCAAAATAAAGCAGATGTGTTGAGTTTGCATACACCTCAAACTCCATTAACCTTAAATATGGTGAATACTGAATTCATCAGTAATTTTAAAAAACCGTTTTGGCTCATTAATACAGCTCGTGGTAAAAGTGTTGTAACAGAAGATTTAGTTAACGCTTTACAATCTGGAAAAATTCTAGGTGCTGGCTTAGATGTTTTAGAATATGAAAAATCATCTTTCGAAAATCTATTCAAAACCGATGAAGCTAAATATCGATGGATGCGGAAAAGAAAAAAAGCTGGATTACCAAGCTCAATTGAAGCACCAGAAGCTTTCCAATACCTTATTAATGCAGACAATGTACTATTAACTCCTCATGTTGCAGGTTGGACAATTGAAAGTAAAATAAAATTAGCACAAACCATCGTAAATAAAATTAAAGCGAAATTTTGCTAATTTAGAAGCATACTAAACCCTTATAATTATGCAATACAACGCATCATCACCAGAAGACTATATAAATCAAGTTCCTGAGGAACGACAAGACGCTCTTAAAAAGTTACGTAAAATTATTAAAGACAACCTTCCTGAAGGCTTTGAAGAAGGCATTCAATATAAAATGATAGGTTATTATGTACCACACTCGGTTTATCCAGACGGTTATCATTGTGATACCAAAACACCTTTACCATTTATGAGTTTTGCTTCTCAAAAAAACTCAGTAAATCTTTATCATAGTGGTATTTATGCAAAAAAAGAATTACACGATTGGTTTGTTAATGAATACCCTAAACACTGTAAGCGAAAATTAGATATGGGTAAAAGTTGCATCCGTTTTAAAAAAATGGATGACATACCTTTTGAGCTCATAGCAGAGCTCACAAGAAAAATGACTTGCGATGAGTGGATAGACATCTATGAAACCGCCTTAAAGAAGAAATAAAAGTTTAACTAAGAGAATTCTCATTTTTATGAGAATGAAAAATACATTTTTGATGAAAAAAAGAGTAACAGGAATTGGCGGCTTATTTTTTAAAACTAAAGACCCACAGGCTTCAAAAGATTGGTATAAAAAACACTTAGGATTTAACACAGATGCCTATGGTTGTACATTTTGGTGGAAAGATAAAGAGGGAAAAGATTGCTCTACACAATGGAGCCCTTTTGCTGAAGACACCAAATACTATGAGCCTTCTAAAAAAGACTTTATGTTTAACTATCGTGTTGAGAATTTAAAAGAATTATTAGCAACTTTAAAGGAAGAAGGTGTCACAATAGTAGGAGACATGGAAGAATACGATTACGGAAAATTTGGTTGGATACTTGACAACGACGGTAACAAAATAGAACTTTGGGAGCCTGTTGACCAAGCATTTAAATAATACTGTAACAAATTAATTGATTCTTCTACATATATATAGAATATAAATTGTAGTTGTATAAAAATCAATTAAAGAGCTTATCGGAAGATACACACAAAAACTTAAACAACTCTTTAATAAGCCATTAAGCAATAAAATAAACACATTTTTATTAACTTTATAACCTAACCAATAACACATAAAACTATGTCAGACGACAATAAAGATTTAGGAGACGAGCTTAACGACATGATAGGTGATGCTAAAGACAGTGCTAAAAAAGCTGGAGAAAAAATAAGCCAAAAAGCCAGTGACATTGCAGATGATGCTAAAGAATTTGCTAGTGATGCCAAAGAGACTGCTACAGAATTTGTTGATAATGCCAAAGAAACTTTTTCTGGTGACAACAAAAAAGTACTTGCTGGTATATTAGGTATTCTTTTAGGGAGTCTCGGTGTTCATAAATTTATTCTAGGTTATAATAAAGAAGGAGGTATTATGCTTGCTATAACTCTAATAGGTGTGGTATTATCTTGTATTGGGGTCGGTGTTTTCTTAGTGTGGGTAATGAGTGTTATAGGATTAATAGAAGGAATTATTTACCTTACCAAATCAGACCAAGAGTTTATAAATACTTATCAAATAGGCAAAAAACCTTGGTTTTAAAATAAACTATAAAACAGAGCCCAAAACTTAAAAGTTTTGGGTTTTATTTTTACAATCCATAATCTAAAGGCAACATATCTCCTACACGTTGATTTCCCATGGCTCCATTAAAATAAACTCCTTTTATGGTTGAATAATTCCCATAAGCATCTACTAAAAAACTATCTACATACACATCTATATCACTCTGATATTTCTCATCATACAAAATAGATACTTTGTGTTTTAGAGATACTTCTTTAAAACTTGTATCTTCTTTGTCTCTTATTTTAAAATAAGCATATTCATTAACCTTAAAACTTTTATAAAAAATCTCGTAACCTTCGGCTTTAAGATTTTTATTGTATAGTGCTCGCATAAAATGTTGCACAGAACCTTTGTAAACTTTCTCTCGTTTGCATAGTATGCTTTTTTTATCAGCTTTTTCTAAATCTTTATAGTAAGATGTGCCAGCATAAGCCACTTTATTTAAAACAAAATCTTGAGCATCTATATTAGCGTAACGATAGTTGACCTCAAAGTCTATAATATCATATGATATTTCATATTTAAGCGCTTTGTTTGTGATAATAATTGAGACATCAGCACTTGCGTAAAGTGTTTTTCTTTCTTTATCATACCTTAGCACTAGGTCATCTTCATTCAAAATTTTACACGACTTTCCGTATTTAGAAGTTCCTAAAAATTCTTTTCTAAACAATCTTAGCTTTTGTTTTCTGGTTAAACCATCATCAAAATCTATAAATACTTCATCTAAACTTACATCTGAAGGCTTTAGCTTAATTGTAATATTTTTTTTTGTTCTATAATCTTTAATAAGCACTTTTTCAAAGCCTAAATAAGAAATAACCAAAGTAGATTGTATGGCATCAGAATAGCTTATAGAAAATTTCCCTTCATGGTCTGTAGTAGTCCCAATGGTGGTATTATCAAAATATACAGCAACAGTTTCTAAAGGTTCATTTGTGGTAGCGTCAACAATAGTACCTGTTAATGTTTGCGACAAACAAACTAATGGTAACATTAAAAAGAACCATAATTTACTTGTCATGGTTATCCATGAATTTTTGCTCTAATTCTGCTTGAAATTCTTCCATTACTGGTCTTACTGTACTTTCTGGCAAATCTGCAATTTTAATATACATTAAACCATCTACAGCATTATTAAACAAAGGATCTACGTTAAATGCCACAAGTTTGGCATTTTGCTTTATATATTTTTTGAGTAATACTGGTAATCGTAATGCTCCTGGCTCTACCTCATCAATGATTTTATCAAACTTATTAAGATCAGCCTCAGTAGCATCAAAAACAAAATCTTTATCTGCATCTTGAAGTTTTACCTTAAACTCTTTTTTAGGATGCACATACTGTGCTACATAAGGATCGTAATAATGCGATTTCATAAACTCAATCATTAAACTCTTTGAAAAGTTTGAAAACTGATTACTAATACTAACACCTCCTATTAAATATTTATGCTCAGGATAACGGAGTGTTGTATGTACAATACCTTTCCAAAGTAGAAATAGTGGCATTGGTTTTTGTTGATAACTCTTTATAATAAAAGCACGTCCCATCTCTATGGATTGACTCATCATCTTATAAAGCTCTGGTTCAAAACGGAAAAGATCTTGCAAATAAAAACCATCTATACCAAAGCGCTCAAAAATTTGAGATCCTAATCCCATTCGGTATGCTCCTGCAACAACATTTTTTTCATTATCCCAAAGAAACATATGGTGGTAGTAGGTATCAAAAGTGTCTAAATCTATAGCTTCATTAGTACCTTCACCTACTTCTCTAAAAGTAATTTCTCTAAGTCGCCCAAGCTCTCTTAAAATATTAGGCATCTCTTTAGCAGATGCTAAATACACTTCGTAATTTTTACTTACCAAGAGTCTGCAATCTTTTTTTCTTAGGCTTTCAACCTCAGATATCATAACCTCAGTATCAATAGGAGTAACTATTCGTTTTGGTGGTTTTGGAACTTTTACAGTAGACTTTATATTATCTAAAATCTTTGGTTTATCTTCAAAGGTTTTAGAAAGCATGTAGGTTTTTCTCCTTAAAAAGTCTGAGAAATCTGAAAGTGTCTCATGCTCTTTTTGATCTTTAACAGAAATTGGCCTACCAATCCTTACTGTAATGGTTCTTCGCTTTTGTGTTAATAGTTCTGAAGGTAATTTTGCAGTTCTTAAAGTATCGCTAAGTTTAGATAGTCTATAAAACAATCTACTATTTTTGGCATGAAAATAAATAGGAACTACAGGTACTTCGGCCTTTTTAATAAGTTTCATTGCTGCTGCTTCCCATGGTTTATCTACCACAAGTTTTCCGTCTTTATAAGTAGATACTTCACCTGCAGGAAATACACCTAAAGGATGACCTTCTCTTAAATGCATAATAGCATTCTTAAATCCTGTAATACTACTCTTTGCATCCTTTCTGTCTTCAAAAGGATTTACTGGCATTATATAGGGTTTTAAAGGCTCTATACGATGTAATAAGAAATTAGCTATGATTTTAAAATCGCTTCGCTGTTCTAGCATTAATTTTAATAACAATATGCCATCAATACCTCCAAGTGGATGGTTAGAAATAGTAATATAAGCACCATCTTTAGGAAGACGTTTTAAATCTGCTTCTGGAATTTCAAATTTTATCTGAAAATCATCTAATAATGCATTTAAAAAATCTAAATCAGACAAATGCTTATTACGTTTATAAATCTTGTTTATAGTAGATATTTTAAGGACTTTCATTAAAAGCCACCCAAAGAAAGTACCTAGGAAACCATACTTGTCTGCATGAATAGCTTTTGCTACTTCTTTAGCTGTGACTAATCCTGTATCAGACGATTTTCTCATAAAACAAATGTAGTAAAATGTTATTTAGTTACTATTTGAACAGTTTCTTGTGTTAACTGCTTCAATAAAACGGTTTTATCTTTTTCAAGCTTCTTTATAGCTTCATCATTATAATGTCTAATAGTATATAGACTTACATTATCGTAACATGTTACATTAAATTTTGCTTTTAAGTGCTGTAATAATTTATCTCTATTATTGTAAATATCATCAATACAAACTGAAAAACTTATTGCAGAATTCTGAATAACATCTACCTTCATTTTATAAAGATGTAACAAGTTAAAAATTTCGCTAATATTCTCTTCAACGATATAAGAAAAATCTAATGATGATAAGGCTATTAAAATCTGGCTCTTTTTAACAATAAAACAAGGTACCTCTGGCACAATTGCTTTTCCTTTATCAACACAAGTACCTTTTTCTTTAGGATTTAAAAACGATTTTACATATAAAGGAATTTCCTTTTTTTGCAATGGTTGAAGTGTTTTTGGGTGAATTACAGATGCACCATAGAATGCAAGCTCTATAGCTTCTCTGTAAGAAATTTGATGTAATAGTTGTGTTTTTTCAAAATAACGTGGATCGGCATTTAAAACACCTGGAACATCTTTCCAAATAGTAACACTATTAGCGTTTAAACAATAAGCAAAAATAGCAGCAGTATAATCACTACCTTCTCTGCCTAAGGTTGTAGTAAAATTATTAGCATCGCTTCCTAAAAAACCTTGTGTAATATTAAGAATTGACTTGTTTAAATTAGATGTAATATTTTCTTGAGTTTGCTCCCAGTTAACATTAGCTCTTCTATAATAATTATCGGTTTTAATATAATCTCTTACATCTAACCATTTGTTTTTTAATCCTATTTCATTAAGATAATAACTTATTATTGTTGTAGAAATCAACTCGCCAAAACCTATGGTTTGGTCATATACATAGTTATAATCTGGTGATTTATTAGTTTTAAAAAACAAAATTAATTCATCAAAAATAGATTTTACAGAAGTGAATACTTCATGGTGTTCATTATCAAATAAATCAAGAAGAATTTCATTATGATATTTAATAACTTCGTGAATAGAGCTTTGTAACTCAGCTTTGTTTTCAAAGTAATTTTTAATTACGAGCTCCATAGCATTGGTGGTTTTTCCCATTGCAGAAACAACTACTAAGGTATTTTCATAACCTGCTGTTTTTAAAACAGACGCTAGGTTTTTCACTCCTTTAGCATCCTTTACCGAAGCTCCACCAAATTTATATACTCGCATATTTATTTCCCATATAAACGGGAATTCTATTTAATTAATATTTTCTAAATAATTATCAATTCCTTTTTCATCGAGCTGAACCACATCCCACTCTCGCATCACTTTGGCGCCTTTATTTTCGTAGAATTGTATTGCAGATTCGTTCCAATCTAATACTTCCCAACCTATTCGTTTTACACCTAAACGCTTACCGTATTTTACAACTTCATTTAAAAGTTGAGTACCTAAACTTTGTCCTCTTTGTGCTTGGCTTACTATAAGATCTTCAAGATGTAAAACCTCACCTTTCCAAGTAGAATACCTCATATAAACCAAAGCCATTCCTTCTACTTTCTCATCTACTTCTATAACAAAACAAGTAAATTTAGGATGTTTGCCAAAACCATCAAACTCTAAAGTTTCAAGAGTTACTTCAACTGCATCGGGTTCTTTTTCATAGATAGCCAATTCTTTAATGAGCTCTAAAACTCTTGGCATATCTTCTCTACGAGCAAGTCTTGGTTGGTTCATTTTTCTTTTTTAAAAGAACTCAAATATAGTTTAAAAATCGCGGAAAGATTTCATGCTTTTTTCTTAAAAAACACCCAATTTTAAATTCTCAATTTAGTTTAACTCACGAAAACGTTATAGTTTATTAAAAAATGCGATATTTGTGTAAATTAACCAATATAAAGCTTCATGTCTCAACGAAATCAAACTCTTGGTGAGTTTATAATTGAAAACCAATCTTCTTTTAAATACACTTCAGGTGAACTTTCTAGACTTATTAATTCTATTAGGCTAGCTGCAAAAGTGGTAAATCACGAAGTTAACAAAGCTGGTCTTGTTGATATTCTTGGTGCTGCTGGAGACACTAATATACAAGGTGAAAATCAGCAAAAGTTAGATGTCTATGCTAATGAGAAGTTTATACAAACCATGACAGATAGGAATATTGTTTGTGGTATTGCTAGTGAAGAAGAAGACGACTTTATTACTATAAATAGTAAAGACGAAAATCACCAAAACAAATATGTGGTTTTGATAGACCCTTTAGATGGTTCGTCTAATATAGATGTAAATGTTTCTGTTGGAACCATTTTTTCGGTATACAGAAGAGTAACTCCTGTAGGAACACCAGTGCAATTAGAAGACTTTTTACAAAAAGGCACTAAACAGGTTGCTGCTGGTTATATTATTTACGGAACTTCTACAATGCTTGTTTATACTACTGGAGATGGCGTTAATGGCTTTACGTTAAATCCTGCTATTGGTTCTTATTATTTATCGCATCCTGATATGAAGTTTCCTGAAGATGGACGTATTTACTCTGTAAACGAAGGCAACTACATACATTTTCCAAAAGGTATTAAAAACTACATTAAGTATTGCCAAATGGAAGAAGGAGACAGACCTTACACATCTAGATATATAGGTTCTTTGGTGTCTGATTTTCATAGAAACATGATTAAAGGTGGCATTTATATGTATCCTAAAAGTTCTAAAGCTAGTAATGGTAAACTTCGTTTACTTTACGAATGTAATCCTATGGCATTTTTAGCAGAACAAGCTAATGGTAAAGCTAGTGATGGTTTTACACGAATCATGGAAATAGAACCAACCGAACTACACCAACGCGTACCATTTATTTGCGGAAGTAAAAATATGGTTGAAAAGGCAGAAGAATTTATGCGCAATGCAGAATAAAAATCAAAAAAAAGCGATTGTTTAAATTACAATCGCTTTTTTTTATAATGTTTTAGAATCAATTTACTGATTCATATGTTTCATCTTTTCAGTAAACTCATCTAAGTCCACTTCGTAATGTACTAGTGTTAATGCTTTATCTGCAATGTATTTTACATTATCTTGATTAAAACCTAGGCCAACACAAAGTCTTTCTAATAAACCATGTTGATTTGGTCCTTCTATATGATCTGCCCAAACCATACGTGCCAAATCATATAAACGCTCTAATCGTCTATCGTAAGATGTTGGTGGATTTATAGGATGTGTATTATAATCTTTTAAAATTTGTTTGTAATCGGTTTCTGTGATATCTAATCGCGTAGCTAAACGATCTAAAAATTCACGCTCTGCATCATTAATTACACCATCACTCATAGCCACTCTAACTATAGCTGCAAAATGGTCTTGATTACGCTTTTGAAATCCACTTTCGAATAAATCTGAAATTGACATATTTTGTGTTTTTATATGAGTACAAATATATATTAATCCAGTATTAAAACAGGCTCATATTGCTTATTTTTTCATTTCAAAAGACCTATTTACAATCTCAAACTATTAACTTTTAAAGAATAATAAAAGAAACCCTAAATTTGTTTAGTGCAACACTTTAAAAACATACCAGACTATTGCAAGGCTATTAATATTTCTAATCCTAAACAACCTTATTTTGATATTAGAAGTTTTGAAGAAAACATGCCATCAATTGTATCAAAAACAAAACCTTTTAAACACGAGTTTTATGCCATTGCAATAAAAGTTGAAGGTTCTGGCAAAGCCATTACTGGTCATCATACTAATTTTCCTGAAGGAGCAACCATCTTTTTTAACACACCTTTTCAGATTATCTCCTGGGATATATTACCAGATTGGGAAGGCTATTATTTAATGTTTACTAAAGAGTTTGTAACACAATCTAAACATTTACAAAATCTACTTGATGAATTTCCGTTTCTAAAAATTGATAAATCCATTCCTTTTGAAATAGAACCAAAAGAGGTTTCAAAGCTACTCGCAATTTATGAGTCTATTTATGAAGAGCAGCAAAGCTTAAAACAAGATTCACTAATTATTATTGAAGTTCAGGTTTTAGTTCTGCTCAATTTTGTAAAACGCTTTTTTAATACTCAGGTAAAAAAAGAAGAAGCCGAAATAGCTTTTAGAAAAGCCGATGTTAATTTATTATCGCGCTTTCAAACACTAATAGAGACCAGTTTTTATGAAAATGTATTAATTGGTAAAAAAACACATTCCCCAAGTTTTTATGCAGAGCAATTAGCTGTGCATCCAAATCATCTTAATGCTACTGTAAAGCAAATTACAGGACATACCGCTAAAAACCATATTCAAAACCATATTTTACGATTAGCAAAATCGCGGTTGCTTCAAACTGAAATGAGCATTAAAGAAATTGCTTATGCTTTACATTTTGATGCACCAAACAATTTTAATAGCTTCTTTAAAAAGCAAACTGGACAAACACCTAGTACGTATCGAAAAACTAATTAAACATTCCTAAGCTAATACGAAGTTTAGATTCTTATAAAGGATTCTTGCATTCAAAGTAATGATATTCTTTGATTTTTATACTTTTTGATTTGATTCCATAATTCTTTCCAAATAAAGCCAAAGCATCTTTGTATCATCAAAATACAGCAACGATGAAAACTTTATTTATAACCTTATTAATGACAACCTCATTAATTGTAAACGCACAACAGATGGAAACCAAAATAAATATTCAAGAAACCATATCTAAGTTATTTGTCAATTCAGACAACAGAATTTGGGATGAGGTAGAAGCTCAATTTGCACCAAAAGTAATGATGGACTATTCTTCTATGACAGGAAATGCAGCAGCAGAAGTGTCACCAAAAGACATTACTACCAGTTGGAAAAGCGTGTTACCAGGTTTTACATACACGCATCACCAAATCGGAAACTTTATTACGGAGGTAAATGGTAACAAAGCTCATAGTTTTTGCTACGGAACAGCAACTCATTTCTTAGAAGATGAAAACGGAAATATATGGACAGTTGTTGGTAGTTATGATTTTGATTTAGAAAAAATAGATGGCAGCTGGAAAATTACAGCAATGACTTTTAACTACAAATACCAAAATGGTAACAGCAAGTTGATTGAAAGGGCTATTGAAAATGCGAAAAATAACTAATAGAATGATGAAAAGAAACTATAACCATATAGACTTTTTGTCTAATCATTTAGACAGTAAAGACAGCGACAGTGTATTGTCACTATTAACTGAAGATTGCTTATTTGTAGCAGGAAACAATGAACCTATAACTGGAAAAGAAGCGATAAAAGTAATATTAGAAAATTTCTTTGCAGCAGTAAAATCAACTAAACATGAGGTTACAGATATTTTTGAATCTAAAAACTCTTTGGTGCATAGAGGAAAAGTAACCTATACAAGATTAGATAATTCTCAACTAATTGTTCCTTTTTGCGACGTCTTTAAAATGAAAGGAAATCTTATAAGTGCATATTACATCTATATTGATTGGTCTGAATTATTTAAATAAAACCTTAAAAATGAATAAAATAACACTTTTACTTATAGCAACCTTGGCATCAACAAGTTGCAATGATGAGAAAACTAATGAACTAAAAGAACTTAAAACAATACAGACAATGAAAACCGAATTAGCCAC
The DNA here is from genome assembly GCF_025210595.1 of Winogradskyella sp. Classification (GTDB taxonomy): domain Bacteria; phylum Bacteroidota; class Bacteroidia; order Flavobacteriales; family Flavobacteriaceae; genus Winogradskyella. The sequence continues at coordinate 11,590 of NZ_JAOARH010000121.1, read as the reverse complement.
TAAAAATAAAGCTACTGTAAAGGCATTCTTTAATGCCCTAACAAACGAGGATGCCAATGCGGTAGCTAATTTATTCGCCAAAGACGGCAAGCATATCAATCCGTATCACTCAGGATTATTTCCAACTGGAGCTAATGGTAAAGAAGAGATTAAAAACTATTGGAAACCTGTATTTCCAAATTTTGATGGTATGACCTTTCCTATCGATGAAATCTATGCCATGGAAGATCCAAATATTGTATTTGTAAAATACACAGGAAACATCAAATTAAAAGATGATGCTGGCACATACAATAATGATTATTATTCGACCTTTAAGTTTGATGATAATGGAAAAATAACAGAATACGTAGAGATTTTTAACCCAATTGTAGCAGCTCGTGGTTTTGGGTTGTTAGATAAAATTAAATAATGATGTGTCATGCTGAATTCATTTCAGCATCTCATCCAAACAAAACAATATGAAAAAACTATTCATTCTTTCTGCAATTGTACTATTTAGTGTTTGCGGAAATACAGAAAAAAAGAACGAAACAACAGAAACTAATAATGAGGCTCTGAAACCAATTCAGAGTAACAAAAATGAGATAACCATGAAAACAGTAAATTTTAAAAGTGAAGGCCTAAATTTAGTAGGTAATCTATATTACCCATCAAATTTTGAAGAAGGCAAACAGTATCCAACAATCATATGCTCTGGAAGTTGGACAACCGTAAAAGAACAAATGGCTGGTTTATACGCTAAACGTTTTGCCGAAAACGGATTTATCACCTTAGCATTCGATTTTAGAAATTATGGTGAAAGCGAAGGTGTACCAAGAGCATGGGAAAATCCTGCAATGAAAATCCAAGACATTAAAAATGCTGTAGCTTATTTAAAAACCTTAGTAGAAGTAGATGGCAATAATATTGGTGCTTTTGGTGTCTGTGCTGGTTCCATGTACACACTAATGGCTGCATCTGAAGATGCTAATATTAAAGCTGTGGCAACTACAGCTTCTTGGTTACACGATGCTGAAGCTGTAAAATTATTTTACGGAGGCGAAGAAGGAGTACAACAACGTATTGAAGCTGCACAAGCTGCCAAAAAGAACTACGCAGACACAGGTGAATTTACTTATATTAAAACAATTTCTACCACAGATGAAACTGCTGCAATGTTTGGTGAATTTGATTATTATTTAAATCCAGAGCGTGGTGCAATTCCGCAATGGAATGCAGACCAATTTGCTGTAGCTACTTGGGAAGATTGGTTAAATTTAGATCCGTTTTCATCAGCATCAAAATTAAACAAACCTCTATTTATGGTACACAGTGATGGTTGTGTGTTACCTAATTATACTAAAAAGTATTACGAAGCTGTACCATCTAAAAACAAAGAATTAGTTTGGATAGATACCGAATTGGCATCACCAATGCATCAATTTTCTTTTTATGACCAAGAGCAAGAAGTAAATTTAGCTGTTGAAAAAACGAGTAAATTCTTTCATGAGAATTTATAGAATTTAAAAACAAAATATTAAGAAAGTGAGGATTAAAGGTTCTCACTTTTTTTATTTAAACTATCTTGTACTTATGAATACAAACTATCTACAAGAAACATTTTTCTTTGATTATAACAGCCCTCAAATTCAAAATTTAATAGCAGACAGTATTCTTTTATCTTCAGATAAAGAAAAGATTGAGCAATTATATCTAAAAGTTAGAGATGGTTGGCGTTATAATGCCTATAATATTGGACTTACCGAAAACCATTACAAAGCAAGCACTATTGCACAAAAAGAGGAAGCTCATTGCATTGATAAAGCCATATTATATATTGCAGGATTACGTGCATTAAACATACCTGCTAGGTTACGGTTAGCCAAAGTTTCTAATCATATTGCCGTAGAGCGACTTGTAGCCAAATTAGGCACTAACGAGCTCGCTCCTCATGGATTGGTTGATGTTTATTACAATGATAAATGGACAAAATGCTCACCTGCGTTTAATAAAGAACTTTGCCATATGTATAATGTAGATGTTTTAAATTTTGATGGCACTGAAGATTCTATAATGCAAGAATATAATAAAAACAGTAAAAAATTCATGTCTTATGAAGATGACTATGGCCATTTTGAAGATGTGCCTTTAAATTATATTAAATCTATTTTTAAAGATCATTACCCTAAATTATACCAGATTTATAAAGATCAAAAGAATGTTAAATTTTAGCATATCTTAATCAGCATTTTCAATCGTTCTTTAGTCAAGGTTTTGAATTTTTCAAAACAAAAAAATCATGTACTTTTGCGACCTTACTTTAAAGGTATAATCTCGTGAGCAAAACACTTATCTCGCAGACCTTTTCACAGACTTTGCAACTGCAAAATCTGCAGAATTCTATTGCCCTAACTCAACCTAAGGATGATGATAAGGGTAAATCTAAAACACATTTAAAAGGTCTAGTTGGCTCTTCATTTTCTATGGTAGTTGCCGAAGCATTTAAAACTGCTGAAAAACCATTTCTATTAATTTTTGATGATAAAGAAGAGGCTGCATATTACCTCAACGATCTAGAGCAACTCATCAATGATAAAGACGTATTGTTCTATCCTGGCAGCTATAGAAGACCATACCAGATAGAAGAAACCAATAATGCCAATGTACTTTTAAGAGCTGAAGTTTTAAACCGAATAAACTCAAGAAAAAAACCAGCAATTATTGTTACTTATCCTGATGCTTTATTTGAAAAAGTAGTTACTAAGCGAGAATTAGAACGCAATACTTTAAAAATATCAATTGGTAATGATTTAAGCATTGATTTTGTAAATGAAGTACTGTTTGAATATAAGTTTAAACGTGTAGATTTTGTTACTGAACCAGGTGAGTTTTCGGTACGTGGTGGCATAATAGATGTATTTTCTTTTTCGCACGATGAGCCTTATCGTATTGAGTTTTTTGGTGACGAAGTAGATAGCATAAGAACCTTTGATGTAGAAACACAACTTTCTACCGAGCGCATAAAAAAAGTGAGCATTATTCCTAATGTAGCTAATAAAACTATTGCCGAAAAACGCGAAAGCTTCCTTAAATACATTTCTAACAAAACAGTTGTTTTTGCTAAGAATTCTTCGCTCATATTTTCTAGAATTGATGATTTTTTCAGTAAAGCCGAAGACGCTTTCAAAACCCTTTCTACAGAATTAAAACATGCAAAACCTGAAGAATTATTTTGTAATTCAGAATTATTAAAACGTCAATTTTTAGAGTATAATTTAGTTGAATTTGGTTCAGCTCCTGTTTATACTCAAAATACAATTTCATTTAACTTAAAACCACAACCTTCATTTAATAAGCAATTCAATCTGCTAATTGAAGATTTAAATGAAAATCATTCTAAAGGCATTACCAATTATATTGCATGTGTTAGTGAGCAACAAGCCAAACGTTTTCATGATATCTTTGATGATGTTGAAGAAGACGTTCACTATAAAACCATAGTGCTTTCACTCTACCAAGGATTTGTAGATTCTGAACACAAAATTGCGGTTTACACAGATCATCAGATTTTTGATCGTTATCACAAATTCCATCTAAAAAACGGCTATGCTAAAAAGCAAGCTATTACCTTAAAAGAATTAACTAACCTTGAAATTGGCGATTATGTTACACATATAGATCATGGTATCGGTAAATTTGGTGGGCTTCAAAAAATAGATGTCGAAGGCAAAAAACAAGAAGCTATAAAATTAGTTTATGGCGAACGTGATGTGCTTTACTTAAGTATTCATTCCTTACATAAAATCACTAAGTTTAATGGTAAGGACGGTAAACCTCCTAAAGTTTATAAACTAGGTAGCAAAGCTTGGAAAACCCTAAAACAAAAGACTAAATCTCGCGTTAAGGAAATTGCTTTTAACCTTATAAAGCTCTATGCTAAAAGAAAACTAAAAAAAGGGTTTCAATATGCACCAGATAGCTATATGCAACATGAGCTGGAAGCTTCTTTTGTTTATGAAGACACACCAGATCAAATTACCTCAACAGCAGATATAAAAGCAGACATGGAAAGCGAGCGACCAATGGATCGCTTAGTATGTGGCGATGTAGGCTTTGGTAAAACCGAAGTTGCTATTAGAGCAGCTTTTAAAGCTGTTGACAACGGAAAACAAGTTGCTGTTTTGGTGCCAACAACTATCTTAGCATATCAACATTACCGTACGTTTAAAGAACGTTTAAAAGACTTTCCCGTTACTGTAGACTATGTTAACCGTTTTAGAACAGCTAAAGAAAAGCGTATTACATTAGAAAATTTAGAAAGAGGTAGTGTAGACATTATCATTGGCACACATCAACTAGCTAATAAAAGTGTAAAGTTTAAAAACTTAGGTTTGCTTATTGTTGATGAAGAACAAAAATTTGGAGTTGCTGTAAAAGAAAAACTAAGGACTATTAAGGAAAATGTAGATGTATTAACATTAACAGCAACACCAATTCCGCGTACGCTTCAATTTAGCCTTATGGCTGCCAGAGATTTATCTGTTATTAATACAGCACCGCCAAACCGCTATCCTATTGAAAGTCATGTCATTCGTTTTAGTGAGGAAACCATTAGAGATGCTGTGAGTTACGAAATTCAACGTGGTGGACAAGTCTTTTTTATTCATAATCGTATAGAAAATATTAAGGAAGTTGCTGGTATGATTCAGCGTTTGGTACCAGATGCTAAAATTGCTATTGGTCATGGGCAACTCGATGGTAAAAAACTAGAACAATTAATGCTAGCTTTTATGAATGGTGAATTTGATGTTTTGGTAAGTACAACCATTATAGAAAGTGGCTTAGACGTACCTAATGCCAATACTATTTTTATTAATAACGCTAATAATTTTGGACTCAGCGATCTGCATCAAATGCGAGGACGTGTTGGTAGAAGTAACAAAAAAGCATTCTGCTACTTTATTACACCAGAGTATTCTGCCATGACCAATGATGCCAGAAAACGTATTCAGGCTTTAGAGCAATTTACCGAATTAGGTAGTGGTTTTAATATCGCTATGAAAGATCTTGAAATTCGTGGAGCTGGTGATTTATTAGGTGGTGAACAAAGTGGGTTTATTAATGATATTGGGTTTGATACCTATCAAAAAATATTGAATGAAGCCATTGAAGAACTTAAAGAATCTGAATTTGCAGATTTATATAAAGATGATGGTAAGCCAAAACAATATGTAAAAGATATTACAATCGATACTGATTTTGAGTTGCTATTCCCAGACGATTATGTCAATAACATCACAGAACGTTTAAATCTGTATACAAAACTAAACACTATAAAAACGGAAGAAGAACTTCAGAAATTTGAGTCTGAAATTATAGACCGTTTTGGTGAAATGCCTACTCAGGTTATTGATTTGTTTGATAGTGTACGATTAAAATGGATAGCCATTAATATGGGATTAGAAAAAGTAATCATGAAACAAGGTAAACTTATTGGTTACTTTATACAAGACCAACAAAGCAAGTTTTATCAAAGTGGAACATTTACCAAAGTATTGCAGTTTGTACAATTCAACTCAGAAAAATGCAAAATGAAAGAAAAGCAAACCCGAAATGGCTTAAGATTATTAATTACTTTTGATAACATAAGAAATGTTTCGGCCGCTTTAAACGTTTTACAACCAATTATGGCTTAATTATTGAAGCTAATTTAAGAATCTGAAATACTTAAAGAAGTTCGGCATTAATAAACGAATAATAAAATGAAAAAAATAATCTTTTCCCTATTACTACTTCCATGTTTGGCTTTCTCACAAAGTGTAAAAGGTACATTCTCACCCGCTGAAGATTTTTCTTATGCGTTTTTATACCAAGCCACACCAGAAGGCGCTAATTATGTTAATCGTGGAAAATTAGATAGTGAAGGTCATTTTGAAATTCCTGTAGATTCTACTGTTACTCCTGGCATTTACAAGATTGTTTATGCTATTCCGCCAGAAGAAAATAATTTTGATTTTATCTATAACGGAAAAGAAACCGTAGCCTTTAATTTTAGTTACGAAAAAGGAGTTGAATTTACAGAATCTGAAGAAAACAAACTTTGGTCGTCTTACCTAAAAAGTATGGATATGGTTAACCAAACCATAAGCAATTATTACACAAAAGACGGAAAAGACAACAAAGGATTCTCATCTGTATTTAAAGTATTAAAAGATACTCAATTAGCTTATGAAGAGTCTGCTAATGGCAAATTAGTTTCAGCATTTATAACTGCAAACAGACCCTATTTACCAGCACATTATGAAGATGTTTCTACGTACTCAAATAACTTAAAGCAACACTATTTCAGTTCTATAGATTTTAGCAACTATATATTACAAAGCTCCTCGTTTTTGGTAGATCGTGTTAATGCTTATGTTTTTAATATGATAGAAAGTCCAACAACAGATACTTACAAATCGTTAATAGATGATGTTGCCGCAGCAATTAACGATAACGATATAGCCATAAAAACCTACCTCTTAGAAGTGTTATGGCAACGCTTTGTAAGTGAAGAAAACCATGCTGTTGCCAATTATATAACCGACAAACATCTTTTAGAATTAGCAACTAAAACCAATAACAAAGTTTTAGCAGAAACACTTACATCTTATAAAAACACAGCCATTGGAGCTAAAGCACCTAACTTTGAAATTGCATCTTCTGAGCGTACTACAAGTTTGCATAATTTAGAAGGCTCAGAATATTACTTACTTATTTTTTGGAGTAGTGCTTGTGGTCATTGTCTTAACGAACTACCAAAAGTAAAAACGTTAGTTGCAGATAAAAAAAATGTAAAAGTTGTAGCATTTGGTTTAGAAGAAGAGCCAACACAATGGACCAAAGAAATAAAAAACTATCCAGATTTTATACATAATATAGGTTTAGGTAAATGGGAAAACCCAATTGTAAAAACCTACGGAATAACAGCTACACCAATGTACTTTTTACTCAATAGTTCTAAAATTATTATGGCAAAGCCTTATGAGTTTAAAGATGTAGAAGTGCTTTTGAAGGATTTGTAAAAAACCATAAAACTATTAAGAACTCTCTTACTATTAATTAAAGTAAAATGTTTTAATATGAATATTAGCTTTGATCTAGATAGTACAATTATTCCAAATGGAGATGAGTTTAAAACAGAAACCATAGGATGGATTGGCAAATTATTTAAAGTTGAAAAGATTAGAAAAGGATCAAAGGATTTAATCTTAAAACTTCAAAACGATGGTCATAAAGTTAATATTTATACAACTTCATTTCGTTCAAAATCTAGAATAAGAAGAACCCTAAAATATTATGGAATTTCTGTTAATAGAATAGTTAATCAAACGGAAAATCAAAAAATTCTAAAGTCTAAAAACATCTATTCCACAAAATATCCACCAGCATTTAATTTTGACGTACATATTGATGATTTGCCTGGAGTAAAAATTGAAGGGGGAAAATATAATTTCAAAACAATTATAATTCACCCAAGTGACAAAAATTGGGCAGATATTATAATCAATGAATTAAAAACTATTTAAAACGTCTCATACTAGAAAATGTTTGAGACGAGTGATAGCTAGTATTTACAAATGGTACTAAAGAACTCTAAACCCAATCAAATATTTTATATCTATCTTTCATTAATCAATATCTAAATCATTGAAAGTTAAACAACATACCAGTAAAATAATTTTATTCTTAGTTTTATTACTTACTACAATTTGCATAGTTCTTTACCTTTGGCGTAATACTAATAACCATAACACAAACACAGAACCTAATCAAAAAACTTCTGTACTCGATTTAGTAGACAAGCACAGAGGAGCACATTTATTCGGAAGCCTAGACACTATAAATATAAATGTAATCGCTAACTCTTATTTCAATTACATTACACTTGTACCTTGGGGTTTTCAAGACAGTTACAAAAGCGCTGTTGTTACTCACCACAACTTTGATAGTACAAATATTCGCAGCGGTAATATTGAATTACTTAAGCGCATAAAACTTCTTAAAAATAAAGGCTACAAAGTGTTTATAAAACCTCATGTTTGGGTTGACAAAACATTAAATAAAAAATGGCGATCCGATATTTTTCCTGAAAACTCAGAGAATTGGGAATTATGGAAAACCAGTTATCGCGATTTCATTTTTAGATATGCACGTATTGCAGAAAAAGGAAATGCAGACATGTTTTGTATTGGTACAGAATTCTCTAGACTTGCTATTGAAAAACCAATATTCTGGAAAACTTTAATAAAAGATCTTCGGAAAATTTTTTCTGGAAAACTCACTTATGCTGCTAACTGGAATAAGGCTTACAAAGAAATTACATTTTGGAACGATTTAGATTTTATTGGTATACAAGCCTATTTTCCTTTAACAAATAAGCTCTCTCCATCTATACAAGATCTAAATCGAGGATGGAAAAAATATATTCCTACATTAGATTCATTAAACAAAGTTCATAATAAAAAAATTATTTTCACTGAGATGGGTTACAAGAGCACTGCCGATGCTGGTATTGAGCCTTGGAAATGGATTGAAAACACAGTAACAAACAAAGTTGTTTTTTCAAATAAAACGCAAGCTAATTGCTATGAAGCCTTCTTTTATTCAATTTGGGATAAAGATTGGTTTGCTGGCACACATATTTGGCAACTTCGCACAGATTACAAAGTAGGAGATGAAAAAAATAATTTAGACTTTTTTATTCAGGGAAAACCAGCCGAAAAAACACTAAACACATTCTTTAAACAAACAGAAAACGCTCAGTCAACAAGTATTGACTGAGCGTTTCGAAACTAAATAACCAACCAAAATTTAGCTCCCTATTCTTGTATTCTCTCTTGGGTTATCTACCTTATGAGATTTTTGTTTACGCTTTTTAGGCATTTCCTTCTTATTTGTAATCTTACCTTTGGTATCAGATGTTCTATAATAAGCTATATAACCTCTCCCTTCAAACTCATATACCGTTCCAGAACTTGGGTGATATAGCTCTATAGTTCCGTCATTAATAACGCTAAGTTCAAAGAATTCATTGTCGAAGAAATCATAATCTAACGTTAAAGTTTTTAGGTACATATTTCCAGACACATAACCTACTCCATAAACACCTGTATAATCCCAATAAATGTTGTTTACATTATTAACGTTTACACCTTGTGAGCTTCTAAATGTAGAGTCGTTTCCTCCAGACAAAAACTGCAAATAGTTTTCATTATCAAACTCATTAATAGCACCATAATTACTTGTATATACTTTTTCCCAAGCTTCGTACTCTTGTAAGAAATAATGAATATTGTCATAGAAGACAAAATCATAATCAAAAGTAGATCTTTGGTAACCATTTAAAAAGTAAGACGTATCATTAAATGGATTATATAATTCAATGGTATTATTATCTATCTGATAGACATCAAAACTGTTAAAGCCATCGATAGTATGATTAACATCTAATATCATATTATAAGTATCATAATTTCCTATTTGCACACCAAAGCCATTACCTTGACTACCAAAACCAACTAAATTGTTATTGGCAAACAAACGACCATTATTAAAAGTTAAGGTAAAAGCTATTTGCATAAAAGGAGTTTCACCATAACCTTGTGTTGCATTAATATCTACATACCATAAATCGTAAGAATGTAACAACTGATTTAAAGAAATTGTAGGTCCATTATCGTTAATATGTAACTCCTCAGTATAACAAGATGTTAGAAGTGTAGCACTAAATATAATTCCGAATAGTAATTTTAATCTCTTCATAATTCAACGGTTTTAAGGATTACTATTGTTGTAATTTCAAAACGTATGCCAAAAATCTAAATTCAATTTTAGTATGAGTTACGCTTAACCTACCGAAGTGATTTAAACCTCAACCATAATAAAGACTTCAACAAGCTTAGTCTAACATATAAATCATTAAGTAAATCACTTAATTTATGTATTTTTGAAGCTCAAAATTGACACCACATTCTATGAGTGAATCTAAAAAATATGCAGTTTTTGGCGCAGGAAGTTGGGCAACTGCTATTGTAAAAATGCTTTGCGAAAACTTAGACGAAGTAGGCTGGTACATGCGTAGCGTTTACATAAAAGAACACTTATTAAAAGAGAAACATAATCCTAGTTATTTAAGCTCAGTTGAGTTTCACACCAATCAGCTAAAACTTAGTAACGACATTAATGAAATTGCAGAATGGGCAGACTACCTTATTTTTGTTATTCCTTCTGCTTTTATGCAATCTGAACTAAAAAAACTAACCGTAGACATTAGCAACAAAGTTGTTATTTCTGCTGTAAAAGGCATTATCCCAGAATCTGGCTTATTGGTTGGTGAGCATTTTCATGATATATATAATATCCCTTTTGAAAACATTGCAGTAATTGCAGGACCTTGCCATGCTGAAGAGGTTGCTTTAGAACGATTATCATATCTTACTATTTCTTGCGCTGATGCAGAAAAATCGCAATCTATAGCAGACAAACTTTCTAGTAGATACATAAAAACCAAAATCAGCGATGATATTATTGGTGTAGAATATGCTGTAATGCTCAAAAACATTTATGCCATTGCTGCCGGAATTGCCCACGGATTGGGTTATGGCGACAATTTTCAGAGCGTATTAATGAGTAATGCCATAAGAGAAATGAAACGCTTTATCAAAAAAATGCATAAGATGAAGCGTAATATTAATAACTCTGCTTACTTAGGCGATTTATTAGTAACTGGGTATTCTGTTTTTTCTAGAAACCGAATGTTTGGAAATATGATTGGTAAAGGTTATACCGTAAAATCTGCACAGTTAGAAATGAATATGATTGCTGAAGGTTATTACGCTTCTAAAAGTGCATTTTTACTAAACGAAAAAAACGTGAAGAAAACACGACTACCCATTATTAATGCTGTATACGGAATTCTTTATGAGAATAAAGATCCTAAAAAAGTATTTAAAAAACTGACCGAGAAGCTAGATTAATCAATTCCTGCGAAAACAGAAATCTCTAATTAAGCAAGCAAAAGTTTTAGGCTTTAAATTATAATAGCAAATAAGTGCGTTAAGAATTGAAGCGGCATCCTTTTGTTTTTTTCAAAAAACATAGCATAAAGCCCAACTTTTAGGTAACGCTATAATTATATTATGACTATAAGATTTTTGCTTTCGCAAGAGTTTTATTTTACCAAAACACCTTTCAACTGCATTAAAGGGACAGTCTGCAAAGCCTTATCGTTAATAGTGTTTTTTCTAAAAAGATAGGTTTTATCAAACATGGTATTACCTTCAAAAAAAGTAACTTTAAAAGAATTATCGAGCTCTAAAACCTTTTTTTGCAAGTACTCAATTTTAGCATAACTTCTTGCTGGTAACTTGGCAATAGTGTGGCGCATTGGAGGCGTTATCTTCTCTTTAGATTTTCCTTGAGAAACAATCAATACAGTTTCTAAATCTTTGTCACTATTGTTAATAATGTAAGCGTTCCAATCTAAAGTTTTATATTCTAAATGCTCTTCTTGCACTACTGCAATATAAACATCTTTTACTTCTGGGATTTTTATATCTTTCTTCAT
>NZ_JAOARH010000019.1 GCF_025210595.1 Winogradskyella sp. | reverse complement strand
TTAATAAAACTAAGCGAACTTTTAAGTTCGCTTTTTTTATGCTTAGAAAATTATTTCAGTAGTTTTGTGAATAATTTTTTACAAGGGTTAATACATACAAGGTCAGAGCTTTTGTTTTGATGTGAATAATAAAAAAAGTAATAAACTTTTTTGTGACCTAGTAAAAAACAATGTGTCTTAAATCAGTAACCAACCAAGTTAAAAAGAATTTACTAATAAATTGACAACAGACGCTGTTCATAGCCTGACAGATGAAGCGCTCGTAGAAGCAATCGTAAAAACCAATGACACTATGTTGTTTGAGGTGTTATACGATAGATACGCTACTATGGTGTATAATAAGTGCTATGGATTTGCCAACGGAGTCGATGAAGCCAAAGATTTAACTCAAGATGTATTTTTGAGAGTCTTTGTGAAACTGGCAAGTTTTAAAGGTAAATCTAAATTTTCAACTTGGCTTTACGCGTTTACATATAATCATTGTGTAAATTACGTAACCAGAAATACAGCAAAGAAGATTGAGAAAAAATCTATAAGTTCAGATAGTATTGAAAATATAGGTGAAGAAATTGATTTTACACGAGAATTAGAAAGTATGCGTGTGGAGCAATTAAAAAAAGTGATGGAGCTGATTTCCCCTGAAGAAAAAATGATACTTTTATTAAAGTATCAAGATAATTTAACAATTAAAGAATTATCAGATGTATTAGACATAGGTGAGAGTGCAGTAAAAATGCGCTTAAAAAGAGCAAAAGAAAAACTTGTACGTAAGTACGAAAATTATACGAAAGATGGAAAATCCATTTAAACAAATAAATCAGCCTTTAAAAGAGGTTCCAGCTGAGCTAAAAAGCAAAGTCATGCACGACATTGCAATGGCTAAGTTATTAATGGAACTGGCTGAGTTGTTTTCGTATAATATTGGTCATGTAATAGATAGTGTTATGGCTAATAGAAAAGAATAAATACTTAATAAACCCTAATGTTAAATTAATAAGTATGGATAAAGTAAACGAATTTTCTGATGTGGCTATGAAATCTCTAACCAACATTTGGCTAGAGATTACTGCAATATTTCCCAATATAATTGGAGCTTTTATAGTTCTTGTTATAGGATGGATTGTTACTAAGATAATAGTAAAGGTTATCAAAAAAGTATTAAAAATTGTTAAAGCTAATAAGCTAGATGATAAACTTAATGATATAGAAATAATAGAAGGTAAAAAGTTAAATTTTGATACAGTTAAGATTGTTTCTAACCTAGTAAAGTATTTAATGTATATCATAATATTTGTTACAGCATCAGATATTATGGGCTTAGAAATTATTACTGAGCAGATAAGTAATTTGTTATCTTATATACCGCAATTATTAGCAGCATTAATCATATTTGTTGTTGGTTTATTATTTGCAAACTTTGTAAAAAAAGGTTTAAAATCTTTGTTTGAATCTATGGAACTATCTGGCGGAAAAATGATAAGCCAAGTAGTTTTCTTTTTAATGCTTACTTTTATATCTATAACAGCTCTTAATCAGGCAGGTATAGATACAGAAATTATTAGCAATAACATTAATATGATTATTGCAGCATTTCTTTTAGCTTTTGCAATAGCATTTGGCTTAGGTGCTAGATTGGTAGTTGGAAAATTATTACATACATTCTATGCTAGAAAAATGTACGAAGTAGGGCAGAACATTACTTTTAATGGAGAAAACTATTCTATAGAAGAAGTAAAAAGTATTTCAGTAATACTAAAAAATTCTAAAGGCACGTTAATAGTGCCTATAAATGACTTAATGGAAAATCAAGTACAAGTGCAGGATCAACTATAAGGTTAGGGTTATAGATTTTATTTTGTATAAAATGGATCCTGCAGTACTTGATGCATAAAGAAAGTCTCTTCTTTTTTGAAGAGACTTTTCTTTTATATTTGTTTTTGAAGAAAGATTTTACGCTATGAACCAATTATTTAAGTTTACATTATTAAGTCTATGTGTTTCTTTTAATCTTTTGTCTCAAGAGGTTTTAGTACCTATTAAGGTTAAGGACAAATTTGGGCTTTCAGATTTAAATAAAACAGTAAGGGTAGAAGCTGATTACGACAAAATTAATTTTGGTATTAGACCAAATTATTTTGTGTGTTTTAAGAAACTTGAAGCCAATAGTTTTTTAACTTCATTAATGCATTATGATAAAACTATAATTAAAGATAAGCCTTACTTTGATTATGGGATTTATGATGATTTTATTATTGCAGCAGATACAACACGTTTAAAAACAGTAAAGTATCATAATGTGTTTCATTACGAAAAAATGCAGCTTTATGATTTAGAAGGGAAGTTGCTTTATCCAGATTACTATGCATTTATTGCTGTTTTTGAGGATGTAAGTAAAATAAGGAAAACATCAGAGATTTTTGTCCTTTTTCAGCATTTAGAGCATAGTTATACTTTAAGAATTTACAACAAAAAAAAGAAGGAGTTTACCAAAACGATTTTAGATAAGGTTGAAGATTTTGATTTTGTAAATAATGACCAAATGCTTTGGGCATTAGAATCTATGAAACTTACATATACCAATGAAGGTGTATATGGTAAAATGGAAGTAAAACTTGTTGAAGGTTTTTTTCAAATAACATCTCACGTTAAGCAAACTATAGCTCAAAAGCCTAAAACTTATAATGATTATTATGATGATGTTGAATTACCAGAGTTTAGTAATACACCAAAACAAAAAGTAGAGTTGCCAAAAAGCGATTCAATTTCAAAAACATTAAAGCAAGTTAGTATTGTTGGAAATCATAAAGATTTTACAACTACAAATTATTTGTACTTTGAAAATGTTTGGTACAGAAAAAAAGATTATATTTTAGGGTTTAAAAACGGTAAAGTTGGCTTAATAGATAATAAGCAAGGTGTGTTTGTTTTAAAGCCAGAATATGATGCTATATATAAAATGTCTGGTCGTTCTGCCTTTATTATAAAAAGGGATGATAAATATGGAGTTTACTTTTCGTATACAAAGACATTTATAAAGCCAATATTTAAAGATTTACCAGTAGTATATAGAAGAAAGTATAAAGGTAAAGGCTGTGATTTAATTGCGCTTTTTGATACTGAAACGTTAAAGCTGAAATATTACGCTACTTTTAAAGGCGACCTTTTTTATATAGAATAACCTTATCTCTTTTTCTTGTTTTTTCTATTATAGTTTTTGTCTCCTCTGGTTTTAGGTTTCTTGTATTTTTTAGCTATTTCACGTCGGTAAGAACCGCCAAGATTTGTCTTTTTATTTTTGTCTTTCTTTTCATGAAATGCAGGTCCTGGTACATCTTCTTTGCTACGTTTTGTTGGATTATTACGTTCTCTTATTTGAGGGCGTTCTTCTTCAATAAGTTCTGTAGATATTGCAACAGTTTCAGGAATTTGAAGTGTTGTTATTTCTATTTGCATTAAGTCTTCTAGACGTTCTCTGGCTTCTTGTTCTTTTTCGGTAGAGAATAGTATGGTATGGCCTTCTTTTTCTGCACGACCAGTTCTACCAATTCTATGCATGTAATTTTCAGGATAATCTGGTGTGTCAAAATTTATAACGTGTGTTATGTCTTCAATGTCTAATCCTCTTGCCATAACATCCGTAGCTACAAGCAAACGATGCTCACCTGCTCTAAACTGCTCTATACTTCGTAATCTGTAATTTTGAGTTTTATTAGAATGAATTACGCAAGATTGACTAGGAAACAATTCTTCGAGCTTATCAAATAATCGATCTGCCATTTTTTTATAGGCTACAAAAATTAAAACTCTAGAAAATTGGTCTTCGTCTCTAAGTAAATGCTCTAGCAGGTTTACTTTAGTATAAAAATTAGGAACATTGTAACGTTGTTGCCTTATATTCTCTAAAGGAGTACCAGAAACTGCAATTTGAATTTTTGTTGGACTAATAAAAAAATCTGTAATTAACTCATCGACATCTTTTGTCATTGTAGCAGAAAACATAATGTTTTGTCTGCGTTCTGGCAGAATGTCAAAAATATTCAAGAGTTGGTGTCTAAAACCAAGATCTAGCATTACATCAACTTCGTCAATCACTAACTTTTGTATAGATTTTAATTGTAAAACTCTGCTTACTGCAAGATCGTATAATCTACCTGGTGTGGCTACAATAATATCTTGTCCTTGGGCTACAGCTTTCTTTTGGGTATTAATGTTTGTGCCACCATAAACACCTAAAACTCTATTATTAATATACTTTGATAATTTCTCAATTTCATCAACAACTTGTACAACTAATTCTCTGGTAGGGACAAGTATTAAAACTCTGGGATTATCTTGCCTAGAATACTTAAGGTGTCTTAAAATAGGTAACATGTACGCAAATGTTTTACCAGTACCAGTTTGCGCAATACCAACAACATCTTTACCAGAAGCAACGATGTTAAAAGCCTCTGCTTGAATTGGTGTTGGGTTTTTAAAACCTAAGTCCTCTATGGCATTATTTAGAGGTGTATTTAAATTTAAATCTTGAAATAACACAGTATACTATTTTGTGCAAAGCTACTATTAATATTCTATATTAGTTGATTTGTGTTTTTTCAATTTCAATACTATAGGTTGCTGTAAAGTTATTGTTAGGGTTTAGCGAAATGACACCTTCTTTTTCTGTAATCTTTTGATTAGTTGTTTCAGAATCTGCAACACCTATCCAAGGCTCAATACAAACATAAGGTGCATTAGGTTTTGCCCAAATGCCTAAAAAAGGAAATCCTTCAAATTTTACTGATAATATGGTGCCTTTATTTATATGCTTTAAAGTGACTTTTCGAGATTGTACATCTTTAAAAATTAAAGCATCTTCATTAAATAAACTGTTGTTTAGATTTATGGTGTTTGGAGTGTTAAATACAGCCTTGGTTTCTTTTGTCACTAATCCTGTATCCATATTCAAAAGATAAGATTGACTAGATTCTTCTTTTTCAAATTCTAAAAAATAATCGGTATAAGATGTTTCTTCATCACTAGTACAATTAAAAGCAGGATGACCTCCTAAAGAAAAGTACATTGTTTTATGGTCTGTGTTTTTAACTGTGTGGTTAACAAATAATGCATTATCCTTAAGCTCGTAAGTGATTAAAAATTCAAAATCAAACGGATAAATAGCCTTTAATTCTGCATTAGATTTTAAGCTAAATGTTACTTTAGTTTCAGATTCTAAAATAACACTTAAATCTTCATTGTGTCTCACAAAGCCGTGTTTTGGCATTTTGTAAAGCTGATCATTATAGTAATATGAATTGTCTTTTAAAGCACCAATAATAGGAAATAGGTTAGGTGCGTGGCTTGCCCAAATTTTAGGATTAGCTTGCCACATAAATTCCGTGTTATTTTTTTGTGAACGAATACTGCATAACTCAGCACCTTTTTGCTTTATTTCTACACGAAGTAGGCGGTTTTTTAAGATTGGCATTGCAATTGTTTTAGTGAAATATACAATTCTTATTTTATCAAAAAACTATTCTCTTTATTTTTGCTGAATTATTTTATTTTTTTGAGAACAATACATAAACATTCACTAGAGCATCCTGAAATTTTTAAAGAACGACTACTACATTGGGCACAACAATTTGATGAAGTCGTTTGGTTAGACTCTAGCGCTTATAAAGATAAGTATGGTAGTTATGATGCTATCTTGGCAGTAGATGCTTTTACCAGTATACAAACCGATTATTTTGAAGCGTTTGATCGTTTGAATGAATATCAGCAAACAACAAACGATTGGATTTTTGGGTATTTAACCTATGATTTAAAAAATTCTACAGAAGATTTACAGTCTAATAATTTTGACGGTTTGGGTTTTCCGGATTTGTATTTTTTTCAACCTAAAAAATTGTTTTTAATACAAGGAGATGAAGTTACAATTCAATATCTAAAATTAGTAGATGATGAGATTGATGAAGATTTTAACGCTATTAATTCAACTTCAGTTTCGTCTTCAATTTCGGTTTCTTCTTCAGAGCCAATAAAGATAAAACTTCGAATTCATAAAGATGAGTATTTTGAAAAAGTGAATAAAATGCTATCGCATATTCATCGAGGAGATATTTATGAAGCCAATTTTTGTCAAGAATTTTTTGCTGAAAACAGCACCATTAATGCTGTAGATGTATTTAATAAACTTAATGAAATTTCTAAACCACCTTTTGCTACTTTTTTTAAGAATAGCGACAAATACCTTTTATCTGCCTCACCAGAACGTTATATAAAAAAAGAAGGTGATAGGGTTATTTCGCAACCTATAAAAGGTACAGCAAAACGTTCTGTAGATAAAATTGAAGATGCAAAACTTGCTGAAGATTTAAGCAAAGATGAAAAGGAGCGAAGTGAGAATATAATGATTGTCGATTTAGTTAGAAATGACTTATCGCATACAGCAACGAAAGGCAGTGTAAAGGTTGAAGAATTGTGTAAGGTGTATTCGTTTTTGCAAGTGCATCAAATGATTTCTACCATTTCATCTAGAGTCCCAGCAGACATTAAACCTGTAGATATTTTAAAAACAACCTTTCCTATGGGAAGTATGACAGGTGCGCCAAAAATTTCTGCCATGCAAATTATTGAAGCTTTAGAAGAAACCAAAAGAGGTTTATATTCAGGTTCGGTAGGTTACTTTACACCTCAAGGTGATTTCGATTTTAATGTTATTATAAGAAGTATTCTCTATAACGAAACTAATAAATACATTTCTTATTCTGTAGGAAGTGCCATTACTGCAAAGAGTATTACTTTAAAAGAGTATGAAGAATGTTTGGTAAAAGCTAAAGCGATGCGACAGGTTTTAGAAGACTAGATTATTAGAGGTTATAATTGAAACATCTAATAATCTAACTCATCTAATTTGTCTAAAGATCTATCTATTCCAAATGCCTTCTAAAACTCTTTTTTACTTTTTCAAAAATAAGCTCAACACGAGATATCTCTATATTTTTAATAGCTGCTATATCCTCAAAATCTAGATTTCCAAAGATGTATAAATCAACAATGTTAGAAATATTTATAGGTAACCAACTATAGAACCTTCCAAATACTTTTGGCGATTCGGTTTTAGATAGATTTTCTAGTTCAAAAGCCTTGAGTAAAGATGCTTGTTTGTCATCATACAGATAAAGGTGATTGCTATGATCTTGTTGATAAGAGATGTCACTTAACTCAGTATTTAAGATTAAATCCATATCTGCATCAACAGTAAAATCTTCGCCTAGTTTACTAAGTTCATCTTTAAGAATAGTATCTGTGCTAATGGTGTTTTTATGATGTGCTTCTTTCTTAAAGAGCACATTCATATAATTATCAACTAGCTTAAATAGCTCAAGTTTAATAGCCATTCGTTCGGCTTCTATATTAAACCCATTGCTATAGAGTTGTATAATAGATTCGTCAATAATTCCATTAGACGAATACATGTTTTTTGGAATAATGCCTGTGGTCTCGGCAATATAAATTCTGTGTTTTACATAAGGATGTAAATGGGACACTGCAGAAAGTACTTTTTTATCGAAAGCAGTTTGTGCAGATTTTGATGATAGTTCTTTAAAAGTGCTCATAACTGGTTGTTTTAATATTTTCTTAAAGCTATTAATAACAATTTGTCTTTATTATGATAAATATCATTATTAATCTAACTAAATATAATAGTTGTTAGCGTATCTCAATATTGTATCTTTACATCATGCTAAATGCTTTTAATTCTCATATTAAAGAACGCTTTCCCTTTTTAAAGATAAGTAAAATTGTAATTGCTATTTCAGGGGGTGTTGATAGTGTTGTTTTAGCGCATTTGTGTAAAGAATTAGAGCTTAATTTTTCTTTAGCGCATTGTAATTTTAATTTAAGAGGAGAAGAAAGTAATTTAGATGAAGAATTTGTTTTAGAATTAGCAGAGCAGCTAAATGTTGAAGTGTTTATTCAAAATTTTGATACTGAAGCTTACGCTAAATTAAATAAGCTTTCCATTCAAATGGCAGCTAGAGAATTGCGTTACAATTGGTTTGAAGATTTAGCTAAACAATTACAGTTCGATTATATCCTAACCGCACACCACGCAGATGATAATCTAGAAACATTTTTAATTAATTTTACTCGTGGTACAGGTATAAATGGCTTAACAGGAATACCAGAAATTAACGATAATGTGGCTCGGCCATTGTTGAGATTTTCAAGAAATGATATTGAAGCTTATGCAAATGAAAATGATATTACGTGGAGGGAAGACAGTAGTAATAGTTCCAGGAAATATCTTAGAAACAAGCTAAGGCACGAGATCGTACCGATTTTAAAAGAAATTAATCCACAATTGTTAGATAGTGTTCAAAGCACCTTGTCTAACCTTCAAGATACAGCAGCTATAGTTAATACAAGTGTAAAAGATTTTTTAAAAAATGCTATAGTTAAAGAAGATGAAGCTAGTGTAATGTATGCAGTTTCAGAATTTAAAACTCAAGCCAATCCAAAAGCATTTTTATTCGAAGTCTTTAAAGATTACGGATTTACAGCATGGAATGATGTCGCTAATTTATTAGATGCAGAAACAGGAAAATATGTAAAGTCTAATACGCATTGTTTAACTAAACATCGTGAATTTTTAATCTTATCAGAGTGTCATTCTGAACTTGTTTCAGAATCTAATATTATATTGAGCGAAATAGAAGTTGAAGATGGTAACGTTGAAACACCATTAGGAGTTTTATTGTTTGATGAAGTTGATGCTTTAAACGATAATTCTGATACTACAATTTATGTAGATGCCAAAAAACTAGAATGTCCTTTAGAATTACGGTTATGTCAAGCAGGTGATGTCTTTTATCCCTTAGGAATGAAAGGTAAAAAGAAGGTCAGCAAATATTTAAAAGACGAAAAGCTAACTCCAGTTGAAAAAGAAAACTCTTGGGTTTTAACATCAAATAATAAGGTAGTTTGGGTTGTAGGTAGAAGAGCAGATGATCGCTTTAAAGTAACTGACCAAACAAATAAAATTTTAAAAATAGAATTAGGATAAACTCTTTCCCTTTGGGAAAGATGTCCGAAGGACAGAATGGGATCATTAAAAGGAAACATCGTAGATATACAAAACCGTAGAATTTTTAAAGGAGAAATTACTTTTGAAAAAGGCAAAATTATTTCAATTATTGAAAAAGACTGTGATGAAAACCATTACATCTTACCAGGTTTTGTAGATGCACATATTCATATAGAAAGTTCAATGTTAGTACCAAGTGAGTTTGCTAAGACTGCTGTAAAGCATGGTACAGTAGCCACAGTTTCCGATCCTCACGAAATCGCTAATGTTCTAGGTGTTGAAGGTGTAGAGTTTATGATTGAAAACGGTAAGCAAACACCCTTTAAGTTCAATTTTGGAGCACCAAGTTGTGTGCCGGCAACGAGTTTTGAATCGGCTGGATCTGTCATTGATTCTGATGGAATAAAGGAATTAATGTCTAATCCAGATATTAAGTACTTGGCAGAAATGATGAATTATCCAGGAGTGATTTATGATGATGCAGAAGTTCTTAAAAAAATAGAATGGGCTAAACATTATAATAAACCCATTGATGGTCATGCGCCAGGTTTACGAGGAGATGATTTAACCAAATATATTGCGGCTGGTATTTCAACAGATCACGAATGTTTTACCTACGAAGAAGGTCTAGAAAAGCTCCAAAAAGGCATGAAAGTGATTATACGAGAAGGTAGTGCAGCCAAAAATTTTGAAGCTTTAATTGATTTACTCGATGAGCATTACGAAAGTATAATGTTTTGTAGTGACGATAAGCATCCAGACGATTTGCTCTTAGGTCATATCAATCAACTTTGTGCTAGAGCAGTTGCAAAAGACAATGATGTTTTTAAGGTGTTACAAGCAGCTTGTGTCAATCCTGTAAAGCATTATAGTCTTGGTGTTGGTCTGTTGCAAGTAGGTGATGTTGCTGATTGTATTGTGGTAGAAGATTTAAAAGATTTTAAAACACTTCACACTTATATTGATGGAGTATTGGTTTTCGATAATGGATTTTCAAAAATTAAACATGTTGAATTTCAAGATCTTAATAATTTCAATACCGATAAAAAAGACGTTTCAGATTTTAGATTCGAGTCTGGTAAAGACAAAATAAGAGTCATAGAATGTTTAGATGGTGAGCTGATTACCAATCAACTTATTGAAAATGCAACGATTGAAGATGGAAATTTGGTTTCAAATACGGATACTGACATTTTAAAGATGACGGTTGTTAATCGTTATAAAAATGATCCACCAGCTATAGCATTCATTAAAAATTTTGGATTAAAGGAAGGCGCAATAGCATCATCTGTTGGGCACGATTCTCACAATATTATAGCAGTTGGAGTCTCTGACGAAGCCATTTGTAAAGCTGTAAATCTCGTTATAGAGCATAAGGGTGGAATCTGCGCTGTAAGCAATGACGAACAAAAAGTTGTGCCTTTGCCAGTAGCAGGTATTATGAGCAATCAAAATGCAGAAACAATTGGCAAGCAATATTCAGAATTAGATGCCATGGCAAAACAATTAGGAAGTACGTTGCATGCACCTTATATGAGTTTGTCGTTTATGGCTTTACTGGTGATACCATCACTGAAGCTAAGCGATAAAGGCTTGTTTGATGGTAATTCGTTTCAATTCACTAACCTTGAATATATAGATAATGCCTAAT
>NZ_JAOARH010000120.1 GCF_025210595.1 Winogradskyella sp. | reverse complement strand
ATATAATGAAGCTGTAACTAAATTACATTCTGTAGAAGACTTGCAAGACGATGTAGATAAACTATATAAACAACTTAAAAAATTCCATCCACGTTTATATCAATATATACCTAAAGAGCATCTAGATTTTAAATTTGATAGCCTAAAAAAATCTATTACCAAACCTATGACCTCTCGTGCTTTTCATAAAGAATTGGCACAAGTAACTAAGTTTGTTGGTCAAGGGCATATGTCTATTTCGCCACCATCGATTAGGTATAAAAGAAAAGAAAGAAAAGCACGACTAATGTCTAAATTTGATATCAATAATTTAGATTTTGAATATTTAGACCATAGAATAATTGTTAGAGAAGCTAGAGGAAATGATTCTTTATTACTAAATGCAGAGCTTTTAGAAGTGAATGGGAATAATGCTATAAATCTCCATAATGAATATAAAAAAATAGTAGCTTCAGATGGTTATAATACCACATTTCACGATAGAGTTGTTGGATATCGTTTTTTAAAGTATTATCAGCAGGCTAATGGACATTTTGATAGCATTACTTTGAAGTTGCGCAATCAAGATTCTACATTTTTAAAGACTTACAAGCGTGTTTTTAGAGGAAAAGAAGCATTAAAAAAAGATTCTATAAAAGGAGATTCAATAGCTCAAATTAAGAGTAAAAATACACTTACAAAAGCAGAACGAAAGGCTAAAAAGAAAGCCAAAAAATTAGCTTGGAAGCGAAAAAGAGAAAACTATAGAAAGTATGGTTACGATTTTTTTAAGAAAACCTACTTTAAAAGCCTCAATTTTATAGGTGAAGATAGTACAATAGCGGTTTTAAAAATAAAATCCTTTAGCAAAGGGCGTAAGTATAAAGACTTTTATGAAGAAGTATTTACTAAGATAGATTCTGCAAAATCACAACATCTTATCATTGATTTACGAAATAATTTTGGCGGTAGACTTAATGAAATATTAACTTTCTACTCGTATTTAACCGATGAGAATTATACATTGATTAATAAAAGTGAAACCAACACACGATTGCCAATTTTAAAATCAGCAATGAGCAATTCTACATCTGTGACTACTAAATTATTAATCGGTTTATTCTCGCCAGTTGTAGTAACGTACGATTTATTAAGAACAAGTAAAAAAGACGGGCAACTCTATTACAAATACAAAGCAGCAAAAGAACAAGAGCCAAACCCACTTAATTTTAAAGGAAAAATTTATGTGCTCATTAATGGAAATTCGTTTTCGGCATCCTCAGTTTTATCAACACAACTTAAAGGAACTAATCGCGCTATTTTTGTAGGAGAAGAAACTGGCGGAGCTTATAACGGAACGGTTGCTGGGCAATACAAAAGTTATGTGTTACCAAATACTAAAATTAAAGCAAGAATAGGATTAATGCATATAGACGCAAAACCTAAAATAACACCAGATGGTTATGGTGTAAAACCAGATGTGGAAATACTACCAACATATCAGGATAGACTAAACAATAAAGATCCAGAATTAGAATGGGTTTTAAGAGCTATAAAGCAGAATAATTAGCTTAATTATACATTAATAAAAATTCGTTAATAAATAATCTAAATTGTATTTTTGTTACCGTTTTTTAATCAGATAAAATCATCTTATGAATACTTACGATGTAGCAGTAATAGGTTCTGGTCCTGGTGGCTATGTGGCAGCAATTCGTTGTGCACAATTAGGCATGAAAACAGCATTAATAGAAAAATATTCTACACTTGGTGGTACTTGCCTTAATGTTGGTTGTATTCCGAGTAAAGCTTTGTTAAGTTCTTCTCATCATTACGAAGAGGCAACAAAACACTTCGCAGATCATGGGATTGAAATTCCTGGTGAAATAAAAGTTAATCTTGAAAAAATGATTGCTCGCAAGCAGGCAGTTGTTGACCAAACTACTGGTGGTATAGATTTCTTAATGAAGAAAAATAATATTGATGTTTACGAAGGTTTGGGATCTTTTAAAGATGCTACACATATTAAAATAGAAGGAAAGGATGCTGGTGAGATTGAAGCAAAACACACTATTATTGCTACAGGATCTAAACCATCTAACTTACCGTTTATTAATATAGATAAAGAAAGAATTATCACTTCAACAGAAGCTCTAAAATTAAAAGAAGTTCCTAAGCATTTCATAATTATTGGAGGTGGAGTTATTGGTTTAGAGCTCGGACAAGTCTATCGTCGTTTGGGAGCAGAAGTTACTGTTATTGAATATATGGACAGAATTTTACCAACAATGGATGCTGGTTTGTCTAAAGAACTCAACAAAGTATTCAAGAAAGCAAAGTGTAAGATGTTGGTATCTCATAAGGTTCAGTCTGTAGAGCGTAATGGAGATGAAGTTATTATTAAAGCTGAAAACAAAAAAGGTGAAATCGTTGAGGTGAAAGGCGATTACTGTTTAGTATCAGTAGGTCGTCGTCCATACACAGATGGCTTAAATGCAGAAGCTGCTGGAGTAAAAATTAACGATAGAGGACAAGTAGAAGTCAATGAACATTTACAAACTTCTGCTTCTAATATATATGCTATTGGAGATGTAGTGAGAGGTGCTATGTTAGCTCATAAAGCCGAAGAAGAAGGTGTATTTGTAGCAGAGACTTTGGCAGGACAAAAACCACACATTGATTATAACTTAATTCCTGGTGTAGTATATACTTGGCCAGAAGTTGCAGCTGTTGGTAAAACAGAGGAAGAATTAAAAGAAGCTGGAACAGAATATAAAGTAGGTCAGTTTCCATTTAGAGCTTTAGGTAGAGCAAGAGCAAGTGGAGATATAGATGGATTTGTGAAAATTTTAGCAGATAAAACTACAGATGAAGTATTAGGAGTACATATGATTGGTGCACGTTGTGCAGATTTAATTGCAGAAGCTGTTACAGCAATGGAATTTAGAGCATCGGCTGAAGATATTTCACGTTACTCACATGCGCATCCAACGTTTGCAGAAGCTATTAAAGAAGCCGCTTTAGCAGCTACTGATGGTAGAGCGTTGCATGTGTAAAATAAGAATATTGTCATTCTGAATTTATTTCAGAATCTAAAAACGAACCATTCCGATTGTTATTGGAAGGTTCGTTTTTTTATTGGTACAATAAATATTTCACCCATACAATGTTACAAAAGCATATTTAAGTCGTTTTAAAGATATAAAGTAATCTAACTAACACAAGAATATTATGAATATCATTAAAAAGACCGCTTTCGTTTTCTTTTTGTTTGCATTAACATTATCAGCACAAGATAAGCAACAAAATCATAGTGCTTTCATTAAAGAAATAGACCAGGAAATTCCAAAACTCTTAAATGATTTCCTAGTTCCCGGAGCAGCCATTGCTATTATTGATGATGGAGAAATAGTATTACAAAAAGCTTACGGTTTTGCTAACGTGAATAAGAAGAAACAAGTAACAACTAAAACAGGATTTAATATTGGCTCAATATCTAAGACCATTGCAGCTTGGGGAATTATGAAGTTGGTTGAGCAAGGTAAAGTAGATTTAGATGCACCAGCAGAAAACTATTTAACACGATGGCAATTACCTGGATCAAAAGAATTCGATTCAAGAAAAGTTACTATAAGGCGATTACTTAGTCATACTGCTGGCTTATCGCTTCATGGATATCCAGGATGGACATCAAAAGATCGTTTGTCTACTATTGAGGAATCGCTTAATGGACGTAATAATGGGCCTGGACGTGTAGAAATGATTATAGAACCTGGAACCCAATGGAAATACTCAGGTGGTGGTTATACCATATTGCAATTAATTATTGAAGAAGTGACTGCACAAAAGTTTGAAGACTTTATGCAAGAGCATATCTTAAATCCACTTGGTATGACAAGTAGTAGTTATAAAATTGATGATAAAATTCTTAAAAAATCATCTCTAGAATATGATAGCTTTGGTAATGAAATAGATTTTGAATTATTTACAGCACAAGCAGCAGCTGGTTTGCATACAACAATTGAAGATTTTACACGATTTGCATATGCTAGTCTTTTTAATCATAAATACAATACAGTATTAAAAAATAAAACATTAAAGGAAATGATGAAACCTACTCCAGTATCTAATGATAGTTATGGGTTGGGTTATCAAATACAAGCTATTTCAAATTCATATATTTTAAAAGGACATGGAGGCGCAAATTCTGGTTGGCACGCGTTTTTTAGAATTAATCCAGATACTAATGATGGCTTTATAATGGTTACAAATGGTGGTTCGGGTTATAATATTTATACCCAAATATTTTGCGATTGGATACGATGGAAAACGGGTGAATCTATGGGAAATAGGTGCGATGTTAAACCTTCAATAGCGGTAAAGTTAAAAGCAGTTATTGATGCCAAAGACCCAGTTAACATCTCAAATACATACAAAACGTATAAAACGAACAATTTTAACGACTATAATTTTTCTGAAGATGCTATAAATGAATTAGGATATTATTACATGAGCAGAAAAGAGCTTACAAATGCACTAGCTATTTTTAAACTTAATGTAGATGAATTTCCTGAGTCTTCTAATGTTTATGATAGTTATGCTGAAGCTTTGTTACAAAATGGCAATACAGAAGAAGCTATTGTCAATTATAAAAAATCTGTCGAATTAAATCCTGCAAATACACATGGAATTAATGTGCTGAAAAAGTTAAATGTAGATGTAAGTAATCTTGTTAAGGTCTATGAAGTCACACCAGAAACATTAAATGATTATATAGGTAATTATCAATTGTCTGCAGATTTTATAGTTACGATTTTTCGTGAAGGAGATAAATTAATTGCGCAACCAAAAGGACAAAGCTCCCTTGAGATTGTACCTGTATCTCATGATAAATTCTATATAAAAGAAGTTAAAGCAGAGGTTACGTTTAATAGAGATGTTAACGGGATAGTAGAGAGCATGATATTGAATCAAAGCGGAAGAGAAACGTATGGCAAAAAATTAAAGGAATAGATTATTACTTAATAGACTAAAATATAATGTTTAAGATAAGCGAGTTTAATGGCTCGCTTTTTTATTTTAGCACTATGAAAAAAAGCGTATTTTACTTATTAATTTTACTCACAGCTTGTGCACCCAAATTAAAAAGCACGATACAACTTGCTTTACCAGCATTATCAAATAATGCTTTGGTTGTGGTTTTAGATATTTCAGATGATCAAGCCATAACAGAAGATTTAGTGGGCTCAATAGTTGCTAAAGATGGTGGTTTGTCTGTTAACTGTACATATTATGAAAACATTCTAAATTTAAAAGATTTGGCAAGAAAAGCTGGTGCTAATGTGGTGAAAATTACTGAGCATAAAACACCTGATAAATGGAGTACTTGCCATAGATTAAAAGCTAATATTTATTATATAAAAACACCTAAAACGTACGAAACTCAAATAGAATGGAGTGCAGATAGAAAATTGACTTGGGACGATTTTAAAGGGAAACCAGATACCTTAAAATATCCAAACACTTTGGCTTTAACCAATTCGGGTTTTGGTTACGAATCTGGTATAAACATGTTTAAGGAAGGTAAAATATTTGTAAGAAGTGTTTTTAATAATTACGATAGTTGGGTAGTGCCAGAGGGACGAAATGACTATGTTTTGCGTCATGAGCAAATTCATTTTGATATTACTGAGATTTACTCAAGAAAGCTACGAAAAGAGCTAGCAGACGCAAGCATTACAAGTGATAATGTGGCCAAAGCAAAACCAATTTTTGAACGTGTTTTTAGCGAAATGGAAAGACGCCAAACACGTTACGATCAAGAAACTCAACGCGGTGATAAAAAAGAAACTCAAGAACATTGGGAAGCTGTAGTTGAACTAGAGTTGGCTAAATATGATTTGTATAAGAGTAATTAAAGCTCTTGCATTAAATCAATAATGCGCATACGCTTGTCGTAGTTATATTCGTTAACATCGCGTACAAAACAATAGGCACTTATCGTTTCGTTTTTTACTTTTTCTTTTAATTCTTCTACTGTAAAAGGTCCAAATTCTTTAGACTTTGAGATGTAGTAAAACTCGTGTTTGTGGATGATATTATTTACTTTCTTTTTGTATTTATCTTTTAAAAACGATTGGATGTCTTCAATAGAATTTAAATCCTCATTGTAATTTGTGGTATTAATATAAAGTGCAAACTCTTGTTTATCTTGGTGATTGAGTACTAGAATATCATTGTCTTTAAAATACGCTTTTACGGTAATGATACCATCTTCAGTTTCAATTGTAAATATATTTTGAATACTAAGCGTCCAAGACGTTGTAATAGAAGCATCTTTATGCTGTATCTCTAATATATTATCATCTCTAAAAATGTAAACGGCTTTCTTTTTAGATATACCATTAACTAAAACCCATTGTTGATTTATGAAATGAGAATCGTGATGACGCTCATAATCAAAAGGTTTTAAGTTTGGGATAGTGTTGTGTAGATAATCGTTCATTAAGCGGTTAATAATGTATAATAGTCTAAGACTAAAATAACGTTAGATTTGGATTTTTATTTACTTGAAGTTAAAATTTTTTTAGATGATTTAAAACTTCTTTCTTATAACTTCGACTAATGGGTAGTGCAACTCGATTAATTGTAACTTCTTCGTTAGTAAATGATTGAATTTTTGATAAGCGAACAATAAAAGATCGATGAATTCTTAAAAATTGTTTTTTAGGTAGTTTAGCCTCAATAGCACTTATGGTTTCTCTAGTTACAATGGTTTCGTCTTTAAGATGAATTTTTAAATAATCACTATAGCTTTCAATATAAATGATACTATCAAAATCTATTTTAAGCATTCTACGATTAGAACGAACAAAGATAAAATCTTGGGTATCTAATTTTTGTGCAGGTATGTCTTTGGTGTTGGTGCTTATTTCAAAATATCGGTTTACAGCTTTAAGAAGCCTCTCAAAAGCAACAGGTTTTAACAAATAATCTACAGCTTGCAAATCAAAGCCTTCAACAGCATAATCTCTATAGGCTGTTGTGAATATAATCTTAATGTCTTTATTAATAGACTTTGCAAAAGCTATACCCGAAATTTCAGGCATATTAATATCTAAGAATACTAAATCTATAGTGTTGTTACTAATAGCATTAAAGGCTTCAATAGCATTTTTGCATTGGGCTATAATTTTAATGTTTTCTATACGAGATGCATGAGATGCTATAATATCTCTTGCTATAGCTTCATCATCAACAATTATACAAGATATAGCCTTAGTCATTGAGTTGTAATTGTAGGTTAACGCTAAATTCTTTATCGCTATTTAAGATTTGTAATTTGTATCTATTAGGATACAAAAGCTCTAGACGCTTTTTTATATTTTCTAAACCAATTCCTTCATTGTATTCAGAATCTTTAGAATAGCTGTTTTTTATTGTGAATAAAATTGAATTTGGTTTTGTTTCAACATTAACGTCTATAGTTAAAACTCCATCTATGATAGTTCCGTGCTTAAAGCTATTTTCAACAAAAGGAATAAAAATCATTGGTGCAACTTTAATAGATGATGAATGTATATGCTTTGTAAAGTTGACATTTAGTGTATCTGCAAAACGCATTTTTTCGAGACTGATATAATCTTCGATATGATGAATTTCATCGGTTAAACTTACAAAAGGTTTATCAACCTGATACAGTAAATAGTCTAACAAATTAGACAGTTTTAGTATCATTTCTGGTGTTTCGTCTGCTTTTTTTATGGCAAACCCATACATGGTGTTAAGTGTATTAAACAAGAAATGCGGATGTATTTGCATTTTTAAATACTTAAGCTCTTGTTCTTTT
>NZ_JAOARH010000119.1 GCF_025210595.1 Winogradskyella sp. | reverse complement strand
GATATTACTTATGTAGATGAAAATGATAAAGTGATTTTTTATAATAGAGGAGAAGATCGTGTATTTGCTAGAAGCAAAGGTATTATAGGTAGAGAAGTACGTTTTTGTCATCCACCAAAAAGTGTAGATATGGTATTACGTATTTTAAAAGAATTTAAAGCAGGCACGAAAGATGTTGCTGAGTTTTGGTTCGATTTTAGAGGGCAGATGATACATATTAGATATTTTGCCATAAGAGATAAAGATAAAACTTACAGAGGCGTTATTGAAATGTCTCAAGATGTTACAGACATTAGAGGTTTAAAAGGACAAAAACGTCTTTTAGATTGGGATTAAAACACAAAAAATGGATAAAGCAACCATAAAACAGTCAATGTACTATCCACCAGGAGGTATACTGATGTGGATTATTATTTTCTTAGAGTTAATCACTTTCGGAATGGCGATTATTGCCATGGTATATTATGGTAGGCAAGAACTAGAAATTTTTCACGAGTCTAAGTTACGGTTAAACTTAGCTTATGGAACAATTAATACCATTTTCCTGATAACTAGTGGTTATTTTATGGCATTATCGGTTCATCAAATAAAAAAAGGTGAGCATAAATCGTCATTAAAATTTTTAATATTAACTATTTTGGGTG
This sequence comes from Winogradskyella sp., assembly GCF_025210595.1. Taxonomy (GTDB): domain Bacteria; phylum Bacteroidota; class Bacteroidia; order Flavobacteriales; family Flavobacteriaceae; genus Winogradskyella. The sequence continues at coordinate 16,084 of NZ_JAOARH010000119.1, read as the reverse complement.
GCTTATTGTTTCTTGTTCTAAAAAGTGTCGAGTATTACTTTAAGATAGAAGAAGGTTTAACATTAGGTTACAATACCTTTTTTGATTTCTATTGGTTACTAACACTATTTCATGTTATTCATGTATTGGTTGGTTTGGTTATTCTCGGGTTTATCTATTTCGATTTAAAAAAGAAAAAAGAAAATATCAATATAGATGATTTTGAAGCCAGTGCTGCTTTTTGGCACATGTGCGATTTAATATGGTTGTTACTTTTCCCTGTTTTATATTTAATGTTTTAGCATGAAAGTTATAAATATCACATACCTATTTTTGTTAATTTCTATAGCTTTAATGGCTTTGTTTTCAATGCTTGATGCTTCTTATTCTTTTGTTGCCATTTTAGTCATTACTTTTATAAAATTCTTTTTAGTGGCATTTTACTTTATGGAACTAAAAAAAGCGCATCTATTCTGGAAAATTTCTATATTAATCTTTCTTATTGCTTTTTGCTTCTTAGTTTTATGTATTTGAGACTTAATTAATATAAGTTTTTCTAACTTTTCTTTTTTTGCTTTTTCTTTTGAAAAAACTAGAAATAATCAAAAATTAAGTTTTTATGGTTATAACTTGAAAATTGAAATGTAATTTTCAAGTTATAACCATGAGGTGATTTAAAATTTATACTGTAAAAATGCTGAAAAATTTCGTCCAGGTTCTGTTATTGGTACACGACCAAAATTGGCCTGATTTCTAAATGAAAAATTGAGATGGTTGTTGTAATCTTCATCAAAGATGTTTAAAACAGCAATACCTAAAGTAAAATTTTTAATTAACCTTATTCCTAAACGAGCATCTAAGGTTTGATAACCATTAGTGGTTGTTTCTCCAAAACTTTTAGAAACATTAGTTTGCTTAGATACTAAATTGTATTGCAAGTTTGCCCAATAGTTTTCCTTTTTTATTCCTGTAGATAAGCGTGTAGTAAAAGGAGGAGTAAGTGGTAAAGATTCATTTAAATCTTTATTCTTTGCATATACATAGGCAAATTCACTTTTTACAAAATAGTCATTTAGAAAATCTAATTCTGTTTTAATTTCAAAGCCAGTTTTATATGCTTCATTAAGATTGTTAAAAACTTTGGCATGCTGCGGCTGTGCCATTGGCATAAACTTACGATCAATGGTTTCGTCTACAATTGCAACGATATAGTTTTCAAAAAATGAATAGTAAAATGAAGTTTCATATTTAAAAGCGTTAAAACCATTTCTTAAAGGTTGGTGACCTTTAAATCCAATTTCAAATTGATTGTTTACTTCTGCCTTTAAGTTAGGGTTACCTACATATTCGTAAGGATCTTGCCCAACACTAAAGTGATTTATAAAGCGCTCTATCATATTTGCAGATCGTACACCACGACCATATGCTGCTTCTAGTGTAAAGTTATCTGAAACAATTTTCTTTATAGAGATTGTAGTACTTATATTATGTTCGGTACGGTTTTTTAAATCATACATGTCTTCAAAATCAGCTTCAGGATCTTTAATGTCTGAAATGACGTTGTCGTATCTTATACCAGCAGTTAAAATTGTATTTGAACTAATACTATATTTAGCTTCGGTAAAAACTCCTAAGTCATTGATATATGAATCTTGCCAAACTTTGTCTGTAAACAACATTGGTTCTGATAAAGGGTTTCCGTTCATAACCTTAACTAGACGCTCTCTTTTACCATCTCTGGCGATGTTAAGCATATCAATACCAGAAAAAATGTTTAAATTCTTTACAGGTTGCCAATGTAATTCTATTTTACCACCTGTGGTTGTGGCATCTACATTAGATGTTGCTTCTACCATATTAAAAGAAGGCCTTTTTTTGTTTACCATTAGATGATCTACATAACTATAATAAACTTTAGCATTGATAGATTTTATAGTCTTGTTAATATTATCTAGTTTATAATCTAATGAAATAATGCTACTGTTGTCATACTCTGTATCCATAGGTAATGCTGCATGTAAAACATCTCTGCCAAAAGATTGTCGCCAATGAGCTTGTAACCTCTGACTTTCAGAAACATTATAGCCTATCTTAACTCCATAATCTGTGCTTCTAAAAGATGAAGGAATTTCTATATCGTTACCATCTTTGTAATTTCCGAAATCTCTATAACCAGCATTAGCTACAATATCATATTTTTCTTTTATGTATTGCAACTGTGCCATGTTAACAAAAGAGTTGCCATTGCTTTCATAACCTCCAGAAATTTTACCATGCAACCCGTAATCTTCATAATTGGGTTTTTGGGTTACCATGTTAATTACACCACCAAATGTTGCACCATATCTTACTGTGTATGGTCCTTTTATAATTTCAATTTTTGAAATTTCTTCAGGAATAATGTGAGTGGTTATTGGATCCATACGATTTGGGCAAGCATGCATAGCTTTAGTACCTCCGTCATATTGAATGTTAAGCTGTTCGTATTGCGAAGCTCTAAATGATGGGTCAATTGCATAATTGCCTCGTTTTATAGAAGAAAATCCATTAATATTGTTAAATAAATCTGCTACATTTTTTGGTTGTACAATGTTCTCTGTGTATTTATTTGAGAGAACCGTTAGTATTGGGTCTGTTTTTATGTTACCTGTAACAACTACCTCATTTAATTTTGTTGTCTTTTTATTTGTTGTGTCTTTTTTAACTTCTTTTTGAGCAAAAGACATACTTGTAATTAGTACACATAAAAGTGTACCATAAAATATTTTCATTTAAAGTATATTTTGTTTTTATAAAAATTAGTGGTCTAATGCAAACGCTATTTAATTGTATTATCTATTTATGAATATTTATATAGTTTTAAATACAATAGCTAAGCAATTCTTATATGAATTATGACTACAGACGTTACCAAACTGTATTTTTAAGAGTCTACTTATTATATTAAAATAAGTTTGCATTAGTAAAAAAAAAGAAATTATACTTGTGGAGGATGAAACCAATCTATAATATTAAGATATGAATATAGGTTTTGATATGAATTAACTGGCTTTTGTTTGTGCGAAAATTTTAATAATAATTTGTAATCCTTTCCAGGTGAAGTAAATAGTATTAACTCTTTAAAATCAATAATATTTTCAGGGCTTTTTTTTGAGCTATCTTGAGATTGAGCTACTTTCCTTAGCTGACATTTTCCGTTACATTGTAGTTCAGGTTGATCTTTATTTTCGCATAATGCTTCTATAAAACTTAAAGGGTCTAGTTTATAATATGAATAGGTTAATGATGCTCTTAAACTATTAGACAGAATTAGAATTGCTAAAAAAAATGAAATTATATGTATCCCTATTTTCATTTGTTTAAAATAATCAGCTATTAAATTCTAATAGTTCTTTAATAAAAATTAAAGCCTAAATGTACTTTAGTTTGGTATTTTATTGTGTAACAAATGTGACTTTGTAGAATTATCCTCTTACTTAATTTTGAATTTTAATTGAGCATGTGGGTTATGTTCAAATTGAACCTAATTTCTAGGTTTTTTGGTTAGTGTTAAGAAGCACCTTATAATTAAGGTGCTTCTTACTTTTAGTAACCTTTGTTACGATGTATAAGAATTACTCATCTTAATTTTGTAATTAATCATTAGAAATCTCTATATCTTATTAATAGATTATAAATTTTATAGAGCTGTTAAAGAACATTAGATTGAATTATTATAGTGGTGTGAGTTTTAGAAGTTTATAGAAAAGAGTGCCTTTTTTAGGCTCTCTTTTTTATACTCTTTGATTGTTTTAACCTTAATAATTCATATGGTTTATTTATTATCTAGCTATAAGCGGTTTTTTTAACAAATATTTAATTAGTTGCATATGCAACTAATAGTGCCTTTATTATAGTTTTGCATTATTGTGTTTCAATTTACAATAAATAAATGTAGGTTTTGAATATTGTTTTTGTTGTTAATATAGACGTAATATCATGTTTGTCTAGACATTTTGCTAGTTGGTATAAAGTGTTTCTTGAACACAGTAAATTATTTTTCTTTTGTTTAAACTTTTTGTGTTATGAAGTCTAATGATATAGATTTTGAAAATTCTTTGGCACCTTGGATGGGTAAAACTGTAAAAATTACAGAGTATTATTTACATAAAGGTTTTAAAGAAAATGGACTAGACCTTACTAAAGAACAAATGATTGTTCTTAAAAAATTACATGATAATGATGGCATAAACCAAAACGAATTGGCTTTTTTGGTATTAAGAGACAAATCTTCCTTAGCAAGACTACTGAGTAAGATGGAAAAAAAAGGCTATATAAAACGATTACAATGTGAAAATGATAAGAGATGTAACAATGTTTTTTTAACAAACATCGGCAAAGAAATGTTTTCTAAATGTAAACCAATAATTAAAGAACTCATTCAAATTCTTGAGAAGGGTATCACTAAAGAAGAAAAAAAAATAGTAATAAATATTCTTAAAAAAGCACAAAACAATTTCGGTGAACAATCAGAAAAATTATAAGTACTAACCATGAGAAAACTAATCATAATTATTTTAAGCATTCTGTTAATAGTAGGTGCATTTTTTGTTGGAGGAAAAATTGCTAATAGCAAACAAAAAAAGAAACCAAATTTCAATAAAATTGTAAACACTGTTTATACAAAAACAGTAAAGAATAAAGTAGTTCCTGTAGCAATTACTACAAGCGGAAACCTTTCAGCAAAACGTAAAATAGATTTATATGCTGAAGTTCAAGGTGTCTTAAACAAAACAAATAAAGACATAAAAGCTGGAACAAAATTTTCAAAAGGACAAACGATTTTATCCATCAATAGTGATGAGTTTTACGCCAATTTACAAGCACAAAAGAGTACATTTTTTAATAGTTTAACTTCTGTAATGCCAGATATTCAGTTAGATTATCCTGATGCTTATCCAAAGTGGCAAAACTATTTGAACAGTTTAGACATTAATAAGACACTTCCAAAATTACCAGAAACAACATCAGATCAAGAAAAGTTTTTCATTTCGGGAAGAGGCATAAATACTAGCTATTATAATGTAAAGAATTTGGAGGCTAAATTGGTAAAATACCGAATTAGAGCACCATTTTCGGGTGTACTAACCGAAGCTATGGTAACCGAAGGCACTTTAGTACGTTCTGGTCAGAAACTAGGTGAGTTTATTGATACATCTGTATTTGAGTTAGAAGTAAACATCAACGAGGCTTATGCAGATTTATTAAAAGTTGGTAATAAAGTAGATGTAAGTAACATCAATAATACTAAAACTTGGAAGGCAGAAGTAATTAGAATTAATGCCAAAGTAGACCAAACGACACAAACCATTAAAGCATATCTCCAAGTAAAAGGTGACGGATTGCGAGATGGAATGTACTTAAATGCATCACTTCAAACTAAGGAGATTGATAATGCTATTGAAATTTCTAGAAAACTATTGGTAAATGACACAAAAGTTTATGTAGTTAATGATACAGTTTTGAGCTTAAGAGCTATTAAACCAGTTTATTTTACTAATGAAACAGTAGTGATTCAAGGATTAATAAACGGAACAGACATCTTGTCAAAACCAATTCCTGGTGCGCACGATGGTATGTTAGTAAAAAAGCTAATTGACGAAGAGAATTAAGAGTTAGAGTAATGAAAAAAATAATCACTTATTTTATAAAGTATCCAGTTGCTGTAAACATTTGTATTATTGCTTTTATTGTTTTTGGTATCGTTGGTGTTTCTAACTTAAAATCTTCCTTTTTTCCTTTATCAGAATCAGAAACTATAACTATTACTGTGACCTATCCAGGTGCTTCGCCAGAGGAGATGGAAGAGGGTATTGTATTAAAAATTGAAGATAACTTAAAAGGAACAATAGGCGTAGAACGTGTAACGTCAGTATCTCAAGAAAATTTTGCAACTATTACTGTTGAGGTTGAAAAGGGTAAAAACATTGATGTTGTTTTAGCAGATGTTAAAAATGCTGTAGATCGTGTACCATCATTTCCTAGTGGAATGGAGCCAGCTGTTGTAGCAAAGGTAGAAGCTGTAAGACAAACTATTTCTTTTACTGTTAGTGGAGATAATTTACCATTAGTAATCCTAAAGCAATTTGCCAGAGATATAGAAAATGACTTGCGAGGTATAAAAGGTATTTCACAAGTTTCTTTAACAGGTTTTCCTGACGAAGAAATTGATATAGCTGTTAGCGAAACAGATTTAAGAGCCTATAATTTAAGCTTTCAAGAAGTAGCCAATGCTGTCTCTAGTGCTAATATCCTAATATCAGGAGGAAACATAAAAACCTCAGATGAAGATTATTTAATTAGAGCTCGAAACAAAAAATATCAAGGTGTAGAGTTGTTAAGTACAGTTGTAAAAACTGATGCATCAGGAAACATTATTCGCTTAAGTGATGTAGCAACTGTAAAAGATACATGGTCAGAAACACCAGATAGAATTTATTTTAATGGTAATGTAGCACTTAATGTTTCTGTAACAAATACAAACAATGAAGATTTACTAAAATCTGCAAGCGATGTTAATGATTATATAGATAAATTTAATCAAGAGCATAACAATGTACAAATTAATGTTGCAAGTGATCAATCTATTCCATTGATAGAACGTACACAATTGTTAGTAGAAAATGGATTTATAGGAATCTGTTTAGTGTTACTGTTTTTATCATTATTCCTTAATCCAAGATTAGCATTTTGGGTAGCAGCAGGTTTACCAATTTCATTTTTTGGAATGTTTGTGTTTGCTCCAATGATAGGTGTAACTATTAATGTATTATCGCTCTTCGGAATGATTATCGTTATTGGTATTTTGGTAGATGATGGTATTGTAATTGGCGAAAATATTTATAACCATTATGAAAAAGGTAAAAACCCAATTAGAGCAGCAATTGATGGAACAATAGAGGTGATTCCACCAATAGTTTCGGCTATTATTACCACTTTATTAGCCTTTTCAACGTTCTATTTTTTAGATGGAAGAATAGGGAAATTCTTTGGAGAAGTTGCATCAGTCGTAATTTTAACACTCTCAATATCATTAATAGAAGCCTTAATTATTTTGCCTGCTCATATAGCACATTCAAAGGCTTTACAACGCAAAGGAGAAACTAAGCAAAAATCAAAAATTAATCAATTTTTCACTTCAGTAAACCAAAAATCTGAAACATTTTTATTCTACATAAGAGATCATATTTATGCACCATTTTTAAAATTCTTTTTGCGAAATAAAGTATTAGGTTTTGCGATTCCAATAGCATTACTTATCCTAACCATATCTAGTATTCAAGGCGGAGTAATTAGAAGTGATTTCTTTCCAAGAATTGCAAGTGATAGGGTGAGTGTTAATTTAAAAATGCCACAAGGAACCAATGAAAAAATCACTGATTCTATTATTTCTGAAATTGAAAAATCGGTTTGGTTAATAAGTGATGAATACACCAAAAAGCAAACAGGAAACGAAAAAGTAGTTCAGAATGTTATAAAACGAATTGGTCCAGGAACCTCAAATGCATCGCTTACAGTTAATTTATTACCAGGTGAATCTAGAGACTTTTCATCGATGGAAATTACTAATGCCATACGAAACAAAGTAGGAGAGGTTTATGGTATAGAAAGTTTAAGCTTTGGTTCTGGAGGGAGAATAGGAGGAAGTCCTGTTGCTATTTCATTATTAGGAAATAATATAGAAGAACTAAAAGCTGCCAAAGAAGACTTAAAAGCTGCGATGCAAAAAGTACCAAACTTAAAAGATATAGGAGATAATGACCCTAAAGGTATTAAAGAAGTTCAGATCAACTTAAAAGAAAATGCTTATCTATTAGGTTTAACATTGCAATCTGTAATGAGTCAGGTGCGTCATGGTTTTTTTGGTTTTCAGGCACAACGTTTTCAACGTGGACAAGACGAAATAAAAGTTTGGGTTCGTTATAAAAAAGAGGACAGATCATCGATTAAAAACTTAGATGATATGTGGATTAATACACCTTTAGGAAATAAAGTGCCATTTTCAGAAATCGCTACTTATTCTATCAAAAGAGGTCAGGTAGCTATTAATCACTTAGAAGGAAAACGAGAAATTCAAGTCTATTCAGAATTAAAAAATATTGAAGATAGTGCAACAGATGCTGTAGATAACATTAGAGAAAATATTGTTCCAGAAATTTTATCAAAGTATCCAACAGTTTCAGCCTTGTATGAAGGTCAAAACAGAGATGCTTTAAAAACAATGAATTCAGCAAAAGCAACTTTTCCAATTATTCTATTATTAATTTATATCACCATTGCATTTACATTTAGAAGTTACGATCAGCCGTTGCTACTTATGCTTATGATTCCGTTTAGTTTAATTGGAGTAGGTTGGGGACATTATATTCACGGATTTCCTATTAATATCTTATCAGCGCTCGGAATTATTGCTTTAATAGGAATTCTTGTGAATGATGGCTTAGTACTCATTGGAAAATTTAATGGTTATTTAAAAGATGGTTTAAAATACGATCAGGCTTTATATAAAGCAGGACTATCAAGGTTTAGAGCTATATTTTTAACCTCAATAACAACCATTGCAGGATTAATGCCATTGCTATGGGAAACTAGTAGGCAAGCACAGTTTTTAAAACCAATGGCAGTTGCTATTTCTTACGGAATTGGTATTGCTACTGTTTTAACATTAGTAATGCTACCGTTGCTATTATCTCTCGGTAACTCAATTAAAGTATTCTTTAAGTGGTTAAGAACAGGAGAAAAAGTTACCAGAGAAGAAGTAGAAAGAGCCATTATTGAACAAAAATCAGAACACGATGCAGAATTATAAATATATATTCATATTAAGTTTATTTAGCATTTTTAGTAATGCTCAAGAAACCATATTACTAACTAAAAAAGAGGCCATAGCTACCGCTTTAGAGCATAATTATGGTGTTAAAATTGCCAATAATAATGTAGAAGTAGCTAAGAATAATGCAAGTGTATTTAACACCAATCATTTACCAACTTTGAGTACAAGTGCAGGAGCTACATACAGAAATGACAATCAAGATATAGTAAGGCAAGATGGAAATGAAACTAGTGTAAGTGGTGCAGAAACCAAGAGTTATAATGCTTCAGTAAATCTTAACTACACCATTTTTGATGGTTTAGGGAGAAAGTATAATTATAAACAACTTAAAGAGACTTATGGTTTAACAGAACTACAAGCCCGTGAGACCATAGAGAATACATATTTACAAGTTTATGATTTGTATTTTCAAGTTGCTGAATTATATGAAAACACAGAAAATCTAAAGGAAGCGCTAGAGATTTCAAAAACAAGATTAACGAGAGCTAAATATCAGTACAATTATGGTCAAAATACAAAGTTAGAAGTTTTAAATGCTGAAGTTGATGTGAATAATGATAGTATTAGTTTTTTAAACAGTAGACAACAATATACAAATGCTAAAAGAAACCTTAATGTAGCTCTTGGTGTTAATAAAGGTGTTAGTTATGATGTTGAAACAGAAGTTGAGTTTATTGGTTTGTTGAGTTTAGAAGAATTGCTAGCTAAAGCAAAAGATAATAATGTAGTTTTAAAACAAAATGCGTCTAATCTAAAAATAAATGAATATTCTATTATGGCCAATAAATCTGGTTATTTACCAAGTTTAGGATTTACAAGTTCTTATGGTTGGAATAAAAGCATTAACCCATCAACATCATTTTTAGCAGAGTCAACAAATACAGGATTTAATGCAGGATTAAATTTAAGCTGGAATTTATTTGATAGTGGTACTACAAAAACGCGAGTAGCCAATGCAAAAATTGCTTTGGAAAATCAGAAAATTCAAAATGAGCAGCAATTAGTTATCGTAGAAAATACCTTAACTAATACATGGGAAGACTACAATAATAAGTTGTTTATTTATAATGCTCAACAAAGCAATTTAGATACTGCTCAAAATAATTTTAATAGAACACACGAAAAGTACAAATTAGGTCAGGTAACGTCAATAGAGTTTAGACAATCTCAAACCAATTTACTCAATGCGCAAACCGCATTAAATGTAGCAAAATACGATGCAAAGTTGAAAGAGTTGGAACTAATGCAATTGGCTGGTGAAATTTTGAATGCTGATTTTTAGGGTTGTTTTATTTCGGTTATTCTGAAATGTTGAGGATTAAAATATTAGTTTTGGTAACGATGTAACAAATTAATATAATTTGATAAAAAATGTGTCGATACGGAATTAATGCATATAAACCACATTATGCATGTTTTGAATGTAGAAAAACATTTAAAAGAAGATTGATGGTAGATATTGATAGGGATTTTAAGGATTGGGAAAAGCAACCTTATAAATGCCCTGAATGTGGAAGCATTACAGCAAACATGGGTTTAGATTTTGAATCACCCAAGAAGTCTGATTTAAAAGCTTGGAACCATATCAAAGATCTTTATGAAACAGGAATTACATTTCATTCTTGTGGATGTTCCGGACCTGGTTATATTCCAAAAGATAAAAACACATTGATTGATTTTCTAATTGAAAAAAAAGGCGTCTATGTTGAAAGTCTAAGATTTTGGATGACAAGAGTAGAGCCAAAAAATGAAAGTGAAAAGAATAGAGATTGGAATAAAAACAGTCATTTTCTATTCAGCTTACCGAATGAATTTATAACTGGAACTAAAAAAAGAAGAAAAATTGATCTAAAAAAAGCTGTAGAATTTTGGACTGAAAAAGTTAATGATATAGAAACTAAAATAATAAGTCTAAAGTAAAGAAAAGCCTGAATTGATAGCTAGCTTTTTTTGTTTAAATATAGAGTTTTAGTTTATTTTCTTATTCCATTAAATCCAAACTATAAAATCCACCACAATTTTCTTTACGTTTTATTGAAAACTGTGTAATTAAATATGCAGTTGTAATTAAGTTTCTAAGCTCGCATAAATCAGACGATAATTCCGAATGGTCATACAAGCGTTTATTATCCTTGTAAAGTACTTTTAAGCGCCTTTCGGCACGTAGCAATCGCTCATTAGAACGTACAATGCCAACATAATTGGTCATAATGGTTTGTACTTCGGTTTTATCGTGTGTGATTAGAATTTTCTCCATGTTTTTCATCACTCCTGTGTCATTCCAAATAGGTACATTTTTTGGTGCTTTAGTTTTCTGAAGCTTCTTTGAAATGCTTTTAAAAGCTCTATGTGCATAAACGATGCCTTCTAATAAAGAATTGGAAGCTAATCTGTTGCCACCATTTAATCCTGTTCTTGTAACTTCACCACAAGCGTAGAGTTTTTTAATGGATGTTTTAGCATTTTTATTCACATTAACACCTCCACAAATATAATGTGATGCAGGAACTACAGGAATATAATCTTTTTCAACATAGATTCCTAAAGAGACACATTTTTCAGTAATATTAGGAAAATGTGCTTTGAATTTCTTCATATCCAAATGCGTACAATCTAAATAGACATGTGGCGAACCACTTTTCTTTAATTCGTTATCGATAGCTCTGGCAACAATATCGCGAGACGCTAATTCTTCGCGCTTGTCGTAATGATGCATAAACAATTCACCATCAAAAGTTCTCAGTTTAGCACCAAAGCCTCTAACAGCTTCAGAAATTAAAAATGCTGGGTGTTCACCAGGATTATATAAAGCCGTAGGATGAAACTGAATAAACTCCATATCTGCGATTTCAGCTTTAGCTCTATAAGCCATTCCAATACCATCTCCTGTGGCAACAACAGGGTTTGTTGTGGTTGTATAAACTTGTCCATTTCCACCAGAAGCTAGCATGGTATATTTGCTAACAAAAGTGATAACTTTATGTTCTTTTTCATCTAAAACATAAGCTCCGTAGCACGATAATTTAGAATTCCGTTTCGTTTTTTTCTTTTTTACTTGATGCTCAGTAATTAAGTCAATAGCATAATGATGTTCAAAAACATCAATGTTTTTTAGTGTTTTAACTTTACTGATTAACGCACGTTCTATTTCGGCACCAGTAACATCTGTATGGTGTAAAATTCTATGTTGAGAGTGACCACCTTCGCGACCAAGATCGTAATTGCCTTGTTCATTTTTATCAAATTGTGTTCCCCAATCTATAAGTTCTTGTAATCGGTTTGGTGCATCTTCTACAACCATTCTTACCACAGCTTCATCACATAAGCCACCTCCTGCAAGCAATGTATCTTGTACGTGTTGTTCAAAGCTATCAACCGTTTTGTTAAAAACTGTTGCAATGCCACCTTGAGCGTATTTGGTGTTAGATTCGCTGATTTCATCTTTAGTAACAATTGCAATTTTTGAATTGGGAAAAGTACTCGCCATTTTTACTGCAAAAGTCAGTCCTGAAACACCAGAACCTATGACTAATACATCAACTTCAGTTTTAGACTTTTTTAAAACCATAGCATGTCTTTATTTAGAAAGTTCTAGCATTCTGTTGATTGGTACAATAGCTTTTTTTGCCAAATCTTTGTCAACTTCAATGTTTGGTAATTCGTACTTCAAGCACAAGTACAATTTTTTAAGTGAATTCATTTTCATGTAAGCACATTCGCTACAAGCACAAGTGTTATCTTCCTTTGCTGGCGCAGGAATAATTATTTTATCAGGATTTTCTTGTAACATTTCAAATAAAATACCAGCTTCGGTTGCTACAATAAATTTTTTCTTATCGCTATTTTTTACATGATTCAATAAGCCAGAAGTAGAACCAATATATTTGGCAACTTTAAGCATATGAGCTTCAGATTCTGGGTGTGCAATAAGCTCTGCATCTGGATGCTCTTGAAATAAGTCGATTAGCTTTTCCATTGAAAATGCTTCATGAACAATGCAAGATCCATCCCAAAGTAGCATATCTCTTCCTGTTACTTTATTTAGATAAGCGCCAAGATTTCTATCAGGAGCAAAAATGATAGGTTGGTCTTCAGCAAAAGAATCAATAATTTTTCGAGCATTAGAAGATGTACAAACAATATCACTCAAGGCTTTTATTTCAGCCGAACAATTAATGTAAGTCACCACTTTATGATTAGGATGCTGTTTTTTAAATTCTGAAAACTCTTTAGGTGGGCAAGAATCTGCCAAAGAACAACCAGCTAATAAATCTGGTAAAACAACTTTTTTGTTTGGATTAAGAATTTTAGCAGTTTCTGCCATAAAATGTACACCAGCAAACACAATCATATCAGCATCAGTTTTTGCTGCTCTTTGTGCTAAAGCTAAACTATCTCCAACAAAATCAGCTAATTCTTGTATTTCATCAATCTGATAATAATGAGCAAGTAATACAGCATTTTTTTCTTCTTTAAGCCTTTTTATTTCTGCTACATAATCAATATTGGGTGTATCTATTTTTAAATATCCAGTGTCTTTTAAAGTTGCTATAGAGGTTTCGATAGAGGCCATGAATTTAATATGTGTTTATTTCGCAAAATTAATTTCTTTAGTAGCTGAAATAATATGATAAATGTCATCATATCTACGTTACAGCACTTTTTTTTCTGTCCTAATCTTTTAATTAAACATTTTAAAATAATAGTTGCAGCTTAAGCTTAAATAGACAAAATGAAGTATCTATTTTATATATCGATTGAAGTTTTTAATGTTACTATTATGAAGTGCCTTTGTTTATAGGTGTTTGTTGCTTTAGTAACCTTTGTTACGAAGTGTAAGAATTACTCATCTTAATTTTGAATCAAATAAAAATGGACATGAATAAACTTCGATATTTCATAACAATTTGTTTTTTCGGTTTTATATCAGCACATCATGCGCAAGGGGTAAAATCGATTTCAAAACCAGAAGTATTAAGCAAGGTCTCAGAAGCTAATCAAAGTATCAAAATTTCGGTTGAAGCTTTTAATGAAGCCAAAGGAGATTATAAGCAAACCAATGCTGTTTTCTTACCTAATATTTCAGTTTCTCATACGGCAATTGCAACTACAAATCCGCTTATGGCATTTGGCACCAAACTTAATCAAGAAATTGTAACGCAAGCAGATTTTCAGCCAGATCTATTGAATGATCCTAGTCAGATTCAAAATTATGCTACGGTTTTTGAGTTTCAGCAACCCTTAATTAATATGGATGGTTTTTATCAGCGCAAAGCGGCAAAGTATAAAATGGATGCTATGGCTTTGCAAACAGATCGTGTTAAGGATTATGTAAACTTTGAGGTGGAAAATGCTTATATGCAATTGCAGTTAGCTTATAAAGCGGTTTCAGTCTTAGAAAAGGCATTGCAAGCGACTGAGGCAAATTTGCAATTGGCTCAAAATAGTTTTGAGCAAGGCTATTTGCAACGATCAGATGTGTTACTTGTTGAGGTTAGAGTTACTGAAGTGAAGAATCATTTGCAAACAGCAAAAAGCAATGTTAAAAATGCTTCAAACTATTTATCCTTTTTAATGAATGAGCAATCTGATGTAATCTTACAGCCTAAGGATAGCTTAATGCTAGATGCGTCTATGTCAGCATCTTTTGAAAGTGTTACTGAAAATCGTGCAGATATTAAGGCGATGCAATTAGCTTCAAATGCAAGAGAGACTATGTATAAGTCTGATAAAATGAGCTTTCTGCCAACTTTAAATGCTTTTGGAAGCTATCAGATGTATGACGATAATCTATTTCAATTTGGTGCAGATGGTTACTTGATTGGAGCTGAGTTAAAGTGGAATATTCTTCAAGGCACCAAACGATTTGGAAAAGCTAAAAAATCTAAAGCATCTTTTGAGAAATCTAAAATAGAGTATGAGCAATATATGTCTAAAAGTAAGTTGGAGCTCAACAAAACCAAACGCTTACTATCGGATGCTGAAAGTAAATTAGAGCTTACACAATTAGCAGTTGAGCAATCTAAAGAAGCGCTAAGAATTAGAACCAACCGGTTTAAAGAAGGTCTGGAAAAGACAACCGATTTGCTAATTGCCGAAACACAATACGCACAGAAACAATTAGAATATTATCAAACCATTTTTGAATATAACAGCACTAAAGCTTATTTAAAATTTTTAACTACAAACTAAAATGAAGACATTATCTATACATAAAATACTTGCTTTTACATTTATCATTACGTTGATGAGCTGTGGACAAGACCAAAAAGAAGATATAAAAGATAATTCTAAGCCAATAGCAGTAACTGTTGCTAAAGTATCCGCCAATCAAGATAATTCACCATTAGTGGTTAGTGGTTCTATTGAGGCTAAAAACAGTGCTAATCTTAGCACGCGTTTAATGGGTTATGTTGAAAAAATAAACGTTAAGATTGGTGATAAGGTATCTAGAGGTCAGGTTTTAATAGCCATTAACAACAGCGATTTACAGGCTAAAAGAGCACAAGTAAATGCAGGTATTTCTGAAGCTAAGGCAGCTTTTAATATTGCTGAAAAGGATTATAACAGATTTGAAAACTTATTTCAACAAAATAGTGCGTCTCAAAAAGAACTCGATGATATTACAGCACATTACAATATGGCAAAGGCACGTTTAGAGTCTGCACAACAAATGAAAAATGAAATTAATGCGCAGTTTGCATATACTAATGTAAAAGCACCTTTTAGTGGTGTGGTAACCGCAAAATTTATCGATGAAGGTGCTATGGCAAATCCAGGTATGCCTTTATTATCTATAGAGACACCTGGAAGTTTTGAAGTTGTTGCAAGGGTTCCGGAATCAATTATTTCACAAGTTAAAAAAGGTGAAAATGTAAATGTTGTTGTGTCTTCTATTAATTCAGAATTTAAAGGAAAAGTAACCGAAGTGAGTACTTCATCTGCACATTCTGGAGGTCAGTATTTAGTGAAAATCAGTTTAGGTTCTAAGAACGAAAACTTGCGTTCTGGTATGTTTTCTACTGTTCAATTTTCTGCAATTACAACTAAAGGGAGTGATGTTGGAGAGACGATTATGATTCCTAATAAAGCGATAATCACACATGGTCAACTTTCTGGAATTTATACAGTAAGCCAGCAAAACACAGCAGTTTTACGCTGGTTGCGTTTAGGAAAATCTTTTGGTGATAAGGTTGAAGTTCTATCTGGTTTATCAACAGATGAATCTTATAT
>NZ_JAOARH010000118.1 GCF_025210595.1 Winogradskyella sp. | reverse complement strand
TTCTACCCAAGCGGCAGGAATCATAATTAGATTCACAATTGGTAAAAACATTAAAATAACCCACCACCAAGGACGAGAAATAATTTTCATAAGAACAACGGCATTGTATACAGGAGCAAAAGCTTCCCAAGCCTGTCTGCCTGCTTTAACGTATAGTTTCCAAGTGCCTAAGCCGTGAATTACTTGTAAAATCAGTAAAAATATAAACCATTCTGTCCAAGTCATACTTTATAATTGATTATTGTCTAATGACAATTGATTAATTTTTAAGGTTCAAATTTGCAGTTTTTCTTGATGAAATAAAAATCCTTGTGAGCTCATCTGCTTCATTTAACAAAGATTTACAACTCTCTATGGGTAATAAGTTTTCGTCTTTGATGAACTCTAACCAAAAATGGCTTTCATCTATTTCTTCTATAACAATACTAATTTTTGAAATAAAACTAGGTTTAGATTGTGCTATACAAGTGGCTCTATAATTTGCTGCCACAGACGTTGTACATCTAATTAATTGCTTTTTAATATGATTCGATAGATAATCATTAGGTAATTGAGCAACTAACTTAATTACGTTATGAGCAAATACCTTAGTTCGATGCTTTAGATCATTCTTCATTTATCAATCAACATTAAACATTAATTCGCAATACATCTTTCATACTAAAGATGCCTTTTTTGTCTTTTATCCATTCTGCTGCAATTACAGCTCCTAAAGCAAAACCTTGTCTGCTATGTGCAGTGTGTTGAATACTTATAGAATCTATATCAGAATTATAAGTAATCTGATGAGTGCCAGGTACTTCAGGAATACGCTTGGCATCAATGTGAATTTCATCTGACTTTGGGTCTTCTAAGGTCCAGTTTTTATAAGCTGTATTTTCAATAATTTGTTCAGCGAGTGTTATGGCTGTTCCGCTTGGCGCATCTAGTTTTTTAGTATGATGAATTTCTTCAATTTCAGTTGAGTATCCTTCAGTGCCAGTCATTAATTGACTAAGTCTTTTATTGATTTCAAAAAAGATATTGACACCCAAACTAAAATTTGAAGCATACAAAAAAGTACCATTCTTAGATTTACAATAATCAATAACATCTTGATAATGCTCTAGCCATCCTGTGGTGCCAGATATTACCGGAACATTGGCGTCTAATGCTTTTTTTATATTGGAGATTGCTGCAGTTGGTATGCTAAAATCTATAGCAACATCTGTATTAGAAAAATCAAAGTTATCTGCTGCGTTAGAAATTTTTAAAGTAATTGTATGATGACGCTCAAGAGCTATAGCTTCAATACTTTTTCCCATTCTACCATAACCAAGTAAAGCTATATTCATATTTAGAATTTAAAATTTACGGTTAAGCCTAAATCTCCTGAGTTTTCCATTTGATTATATTGATAATGTGGACTCAAGCTTAAGTTTTCGTCAACATTAAACTGTAGTAGATGTGCATCTACATTGGCATCTATTATATTTAGAGCATATAAACCAATAGTTACAAGTAAAGATATTTCTTTATTTCTCCTAAACTGCTTTTGTGCTCTAATTAATCCGTCATTTGATACCACACCATAAAATTCATCGTCAGTAAAACCAGCTAAACGTCTTTTATAGGCATCTCTGTAACGATCAAATTGTTTATCGTTTCTTAAGTAAAAATAAACTCCAGTGCCAATGGCTCCCCAAACTATAGGAATCTTCCAGTATTTTTTATTGTAAAACTGTCCAGCTCCTGGTAAAATAGCAGAATAAAAAGCAGCTTTAGAAGGTCTTAAAGGATCAATCTCTTTCTTCTTAAATAATTGGTTTTCTATAAGGACAGGTTCTTTATCTAAGGCAATGCTAGTGCTATCATTTTCTTTTTGAGCAAATAAAAATGAAAGCGAAAAAAAACACAATATGCAGAATAATAGATGTTTATTTAGCACGTTGTACTAGTTTTTTTATACGGTTAAAATCCTCTTCAGAATGAAAAGGAATCGTAATTTTTCCTTTACCATTTCTACTCATCTTAACATCGATCTTATGACCGAAATAATCTGAAAAATCCTTAATGCCTTTTTTAATGTATTTAGGAACTTCGGTAGAAGAACTCTCTGGTATAGAGTCCTTAGCGGAAATAAGATTTTTAACTAATTGCTCAGTGGCTCTTACAGAAAGTTTATTGCTAATAATTTTTTCATAAACTTCGAGCTGATCTATTGGGCTTGCAATGTTTACCATAGCTCTACCATGACCCATAGTAATAAAACCATCTCTCATTCCAGTTTGAATGATAGGATCAAGTTTTAATAAGCGTAAATAATTAGCAATAGTTGAACGTTTTTTACCAACGCGCTCACTCATTTGTTCTTGAGTAAGGTCTATTTCGTCAATTAAGCGTTTGTAAGATAAAGCAATCTCTATAGGATCTAAATCTTGACGTTGAATGTTTTCTACCAATGCCATCTCTAAAGATTCCTGGTCATTGGCTATTCTTATATACGCTGGTATTGTTTCTAAGCCAATAAGTTTTGATGCTCTGTAGCGACGTTCACCAGAAACTAATTGGTATTTATCAAAAGCAAGTTTTCTTACAGTAATAGGTTGAATAACACCTAGCTCTCTTATAGAAGATGCTAACTCTCTTAGTGCTTCTTCATTAAAGCTGGTTCTTGGCTGAAAAGGATTAACCTCAATACTATCAATGTCTAATTCAACAATATTACCAACAACTTTATCTGCATTTTTATCATCGGCAGATTTTATATCATTTTCAGGATCTTTCAATAAAGCAGAAAGTCCTCTTCCTAAAGCTTGTTTTTTAGTTGCCTTCGCCATTATAATTCATTTTTCTTTATCAGTTCCTTAGCTAAGTTCAAATAATTTACAGCACCTTTACTACTTACATCATAATTAATGATACTCTCACCATAACTTGGCGCTTCTCCTAATCTTACATTACGTTGAATGATCGTATCAAATACCATATCGCTAAAATGCTTTTGCACTTCTTCAACCACCTGATTAGATAGACGTAAACGCGAATCGAACATAGTAAGCAGCATACCTTCTATGTCTAACGCTTTATTGTGTATTTTTTGTACACTTTTAATAGTATTTAACAGTTTACCTAAACCTTCTAGCGCAAAATACTCGCATTGAATTGGTATAATAACAGAGTCTGAAGCTGTTAAAGCATTTAAAGTAAGTAAGCCTAGTGAAGGAGCACAGTCTATTAGTATATAATCGTAATCTGATTTTACTTCATCAATAGCTTTTTTAAGCATGTACTCACGCTCATCCTTATCTACAAGTTCTATCTCAATAGCTACAAGGTCTATATGTGCAGGAATCACATCTACATTAGGTGCATTAGAAGCAGTTACAGCTTCTTTAGCAGATTTAGTGTGTTCTAGCACTTGGTAAGAACCAATTTCAACTGTTTCAACATCAATCCCTAATCCTGAACTAGCGTTAGCTTGCGGATCGGCATCTATAAGTAGGACTTTCTTCTCTAGCACACCTAAAGAAGCTGCTAAATTAACTGAGGTAGTTGTTTTTCCAACACCACCTTTTTGATTAGCTATAGCAATGATTTTACCCATTAAATGATTTGGTTTGTTAAGGGTTTAAAAATACAATTTATTATGGGTTTTGAAAATCGAAGTTGTTAACATAACATAAATAAAAAAAGTCGTCTAAAAATATCTTTAGACGACTTGTTATGAGTTGTTTGCGTATTACTATTCCTTTTCTGGCATTAAAATAGCTTTTATATAACCTTTGGTTAAATATTTGTTAGCAACATCTTTTACATCTTTAGCGCTAATTGCATTGATGTTAGCTTCATAATTGATGACACTGTTTAAATCCCCTTTGTTATAATCGGAATTTTTAATAGTGTTTAACCAAAATCTATTTTGTTCTAGTTTTTCTTTTCTAGTAAGCAATAATGCTTTCTTTACTTTGTCTAGATCTGTTTCTGTTGGTCCATTTTTTATGATTTCATCTAACTCAGCAATAGATGCCGTAGCTAATTTTTCTGCATTATCTGGCCCACAAGGGAAAGAAATACTAAAACTATAACGACCATATGGTATTTTACTCATAGATCCTCTTGCTCCAGCACCATAAACACCACCTTCTTCTTCTCTTAATTTTTCTATAAGTTTTATGCTTAATATTTCACCCAAAGCATTTAGTGCTCTTGCTTCTTTTTCATTGTACGTTGTTTCTCCAGTATATGTTAATCGTACCATACTTTTTGGCTCTGTACCTTTATTGTAAATAAACTCATGAGATCCAGATTTTGATCTAAAATCATGAACTTTATACATCTCTTTTTCATCTTTACCAGATAAAGAAGCTATATAAGTTTCAGCATAATCAGCGAGTTGTTTTTCATCTACATTTCCAACAAAATAAAAGTGGAAATCACCAGCATTAGCAAAACGTTCTTTGTATTTTTCGTAAGCTAAATCGTAGTTGGCTTTGTCTAAAGCAGCTTCGTCTGGGAAACCTGTATATCTTGGGTTTCCTTCGTTTAAAAATTCACCTAATGCGATAGAAAAAGAAATGTTAGGGTTAGATAAAATATTACCTAAAAAAGCTTTTTGCTTGCTAATGTATGATGCAAAAGCTTCTGGATCTTTATCTAACTTTGTAAAGTAGAGGTGAACCATTTGAAATAGCATCTCTAAATCTTTTGGTGAAGCAGAACCACGGAAACCTTCAGAGTTACCACTAATATAAGGGCTTACTCTTACAATTTTTCCAGAAGTCATTTTTGCCATTTCATTTTTATCAATACCATCTATACCAGCTTCAAACAATCCACGGTTTGCACTAGCAGTTTCTTTTAGTTCTTCGTTAGAGTATAATGAAGTACCTCCATAACTAAAGGCTTCAAATAATACTTCGTCATTTTTAAAATCTGTCTTTTTATAGGTGATTTTTGCTCCGTTACTTAGCGTCAATGTTGTAGTTTCGTTAATCTGCCCTTTGTGATTAATAGTTTTATTTGTAATACTACCTTTTGCTGGTTTTACAGGCATTAGTGCTTCTCTAACCGCTTCGTCTTTATAATCTTCAATGTCTGCTTTTTTAACTTTTTCTAATAAGTCAATAACTTCTTGTTCGCTAACTTTTTTAAGACCTTCTTTTTTTGGACCAGTTAAAATTACCAAACGGTTATCGTCGTGTAAGAAATCTGTAATTAGGCTATTTACCTCTTTAAGATTAATGTTTGGTAGTTCTGATTGCGCATAATTAAAAGTCCACTCTATACCAGGAATAGGACGTTCTTGTAAGAAATGCTGAATGTAACTGTTTACAATTCTTCCAGACTCACGCTTGTCTTTGTCTTTAAACTGACGTTCTAATCTTGCTAAATAATCTTTTTTAGCACGTTTTAATTCTGAAGCTTTAAAGCCATAACGTTTTACACGCTCGTTTTCTTCTAATAAAGTTTTTAATGCATCTAATTGCCCTGTTTCGTTAGTTGCTGCAAACGATTGGTAGGCTTCTTTATTACCAATAATGCCACCTTTGTAAGAGAACCCATAAACAAAAGGAGGATTAGGCTTGTTACTATATTCTGCAAGTCTGTTATTTATCATTTGGTCAAAAAGCCCTTCAACTATATTGTCTCTATAATCTGTAATAGTTTTGGTTTTTTCAGGGTTGCCTTTGTCTTTGTAGTAAATCTGAACTTGAGAACCTGTAGCTTCTTCATCCCATTCAATAGCAACTAAGGTGTTTTCGTGATTTTCAGAATAAAATTCCTCTCTTGGTTTTGGGTTTTTAGGATTTTTAAGACCGCTAAAATTTTCTTTAATCTTTTTTTCTAAAGTCTCTACGTCTAAGTCTCCTACAGCAATAACTGCCATTAAATTTGGTCTGTACCAATCTTCTTGAAAACGTCTAATGCTTTCATGTTTAAAGTTTTCAAGATTTTCTAAAGTCCCTATAGGTAAACGATCTGCATATCTAGATTTGTATGCTATTTTATCTAAATATTTAGACTGCATTCTTGTTGAAGCACCTAATCGTGTTCTATACTCTTCAATAACGACTCCACGTTCTTCATCAATATCTTTACCTGTAAGTAAGGCGTTACCTGCCCAATCTTGAAGAATTTGAAACCCTTTATCTAATTTTTCAGGATCATCGCTAGGAATAGGAAGTATGTAAACCGTTTGGTCAAAACCTGTATAAGCATTAAGGTCTGCACCAAATTCTACACCAATACTTTGAAGATAATCTACAAGCTCATTTTTCTTAAAATGCTTTGTACCATTAAAATTCATGTGCTCCATAAAGTGAGCAAGTCCAAGTTGGTCTTCGGTTTCTAAAATAGAACCTGCCTTTATAGCCAAACGCAATTCTACTTTATCTTCTGGCTTACCGTTGTTTTGAATGTAATAAGTAAGTCCGTTAGAAAGTTTTCCGATTTTTACTTCTGATGTAATTGGTAAAGCCTCAGAAGCTACAGATGTTGACATCTGCTTTTCGGGAGTTTTTGTTTGTGCATTTATTGAAAAATTACAGCACAAACAACATACAAAAAGTGCGCTAAACACTTTAGATAGTTTTGTTGTCATCGATTGATGGTTTAGTGGTTAATAATTTAAGTTAAATAAGAAAATTCCTCTAAAATAAATATAAAATACTCATGGATAAAGAAATAACATTGTTTTAACTAAATTTTTAGTTGAATATTGTTTAAGCTGTAATAATTTTCTCTATCGCTTTAAATTTTTTGAAATTGATTAAGCAGATTAATCAAATAATTTAACATCAATTTAAATTCTTAATCTGTAACTTTACGATAATCAATAAATTAATCAAAAACATGAAAACTAATTTTCGCACTTTATTAGTGTTGGTTATGACTTTATTATTCTCTGTAATAGTAGAAGCTCAGCCAAGACAAACCGCTTCAGTTGAAGGTATTACTGAATACATGTTAGACAATGGGCTTAAAGTTCTTTTATTTCCAGACAATTCCTCGCAAACCATAACGGTTAACATTACCTATAAAGTAGGATCGCGACACGAAGGTTATGGTGAAAAGGGTATGGCTCACTTGCTAGAACATTTGGTATTTAAAGGAACTCCTAATCATCCTGATATTCCTAAAGAGCTAACGGCTCATGGTGCTAGACCAAACGGAACTACATGGTATGATCGTACTAATTATTTTGAAACATTTAATGCAACAGACGAAAACTTAGATTGGGCTTTAGATTTAGAAGCAGATCGAATGGTAAACTCTTACATAGCAAAAGAAGATTTAGATTCAGAGTTTTCAGTGGTGAGAAATGAATTTGAATCTGGTGAAAATTCTCCGACAGGAGTTTTAATGCAGAAAGTAATCAGTTCAGCATTTTTATGGCATAACTATGGGCAATCTACTATAGGAAACAAATCAGATATTGAGCGTGTTCCGATTGAAAACTTAAAAGCGTTTTACAAAAAGTATTACAGACCAGATAATGCTGTTTTGATGGTGACAGGAAAATTTGATTCCGATAAAACTCTTGCACTGATTGAAAAAAAGTTTGGAGGTCTTAAAAATCCAGACACTCCTTTAAAAGATGTGCCTACTATAGAACCACCTCAAGATGGAGAAAAAAGAGTAGAGTTGAGTAGAGTAGGAGATTTACAGTTGGTGTCTGCATTATTTCATACACCAGCAGGTTCTCATGTAGATTATGCACCTTTAGCTATTGTTGAAAATGTTTTAACAGACCAACCTTCTGGTCGATTATACAAAGCATTGGTTGAGAGTAAGAAAGCATCATCTTTATGGAGTTTTTCTCCATTTACCAAAGAGCCAGGTTTTATGTATTTTAATGTTGATGTACCTTCAGATAAATCTTTAGCTGAAGCAGAGTCTACATTATTAAATATGTTTGATGGACTTAGAGAAAATCCAATTACAGAGGAAGAGTTAAAACGTGCCAAAGCCAATCTTGTTAAGCAAATGGATCAGATGGTGAGAAACTCATCGTTTTTAGGGACATTTACCAGTGAGTTTATTGGTGCAGGAGATTGGAGGTTAATGTTTATTCACAGAGATCGCGTGGAAGCGGCTACTCTAGAGCAAGTTAATGAAGTATTAAGCAACTATTTTATTAAAACCAATAGAACCGTAGGTAATTTTATTCCAACAAAACAGCCAATGCGTATCGAGATTCCTCATACTGAAGGTTTAGAAGAATTGGTAAGTAATTATAAGGGTAAAGAAGCTCTAAGTGCAGGTGAAGCTTTTGATGTAGCTTATGCTAATATTCAAAATCGTTTAGAATCTGGTATGATTGGTAGTACAGGTATTGAATATGGTTTTATTAAAAAAGATAATAGAGGTGAAACGGTTAATGTCAATTTTACCTTTAGAAACGGAAGTGTTAATGACTTAATGAATAAAGGAAATGTAGCAAGTTATACAGCAAGAATGCTTAATAAAGGTACTAAGTCTAAATCTAGACAAGATATTGAAGATAAGTTAAGTGAACTTAAATCTAGCATTTATTTTAGTGGAAGCAATGGTAGAACTTATGCTTATGTTACATCTACAAAAGAACACTTAATGGAAACTTTAAAGCTAATGACTGAGATGTTAAAAACACCAGCATTCAACCAAGAAGAGTTAGATAAATTAAAGACTCAAGACATTGCTAATATAGAGCGTAATAAAACTGAACCTCAGTATTTGGTACAAAAGCGTTTGGGAGAGATTAATCAACGTTATAAAAAAGGGCATCCATTATACAATATGAGTATGGAAGAAGAGCTTGCAGCTATCAATAATGTAACCATAAAAGATATGCAAGCTTATTATGATGATTTTTATGGAATATCTAATAATGCTACGCTGATTGCTATTGGAAATATTGATGAAAAAGCATTAAAAGGCTATTTTGAAAAAGAATATACTGATTTTAAGTCTAGCTTACCATATGCTGAAATTAAAGATCCTTATGCTGCAAACAATCCAGCTAACGAAAAGGTAAATACTCCAGACAAGAAAAATGCCTTTACATTAGGGTTTTTAAATTTTGAATGTAGCCAATACGACGAGGATTATGCAGCATTACAAGTTGCAGGATCTGTATTTGGTGGTGGTTTTTTAAACTCACGTATAGCAACAAGATTACGTCAGCAAGATGGTGTAAGCTATGGCGCAGGTGGTGGAGTTAATGTAGATGGTGATAAAGATGATAAAAACTCAGGTATGTACATTTACGCCATTTACGCACCAGAAAATGAAGCCAAAGTGCAACAAGGTTTTAGAGAAGAAATAGCACGTTTTATTAAGGATGGGATTACACAACAAGAGTTAGATGATGCAGTAGCAGGTTGGGTACAAGCACAAAGTGTTTCTAGAGCAAAGGATAATGAATTAGCGAGTACTATAAACAATAACCTTTACTATGACAGAGATATGATGTTTCAAAGAAATATTGAAGATAAAGTAAAAAGCTTAACCGTAGAAGATGTGAACAAGGCTATTAAAACCTATTTTAAAGAGATGAAAGAATGGTCCGTTGTTAATGGAGGAGACTTTAAAGAGTATGAAATTAAAGACAACAAAGATAAAGTTGATGATTAATTTATCTCGATTTTAATAATTGAAAAGCCCTTTTTTAAGGGCTTTTTTGTGTTTTTTTATTATTTAGTCACAAACAATGTTAGGATTAATTTCATTCATTTTATGACATTTCCATCCTACATCAATAATAATTTTATGTTTAATTTTTTTTAGGTTTTCATATTCGGGATTGGGAAAGTTTTCGTTAAACTTAAAATACTTTAAGTTAGGGTTATTCCAAAAAGGGTATAAATATTCAAAATAATCAGCTAAATGTAATCTTTCTAGATTTTTAAGTTTGCTGATTATATTATATGTACTATCAGTGTCAATCTTGTATCCGTATCCATGAACTGATCCAAAATAATCTATTTCTAAACTTTTTAAGTTTTTTAGTTGCGTAAATTCAAGTGGTAAATTGCCTAAATAATGGCTGTTAGTAATAGAGATTTTCTCTAGTTTTTTTAAATTTTTAATCTCAGGTGAGAAGGTTTGAAAACAAGAAAGCCTTAGCTCTAATTCTTTGATGCTTTTAAGTTTGTATACTAGTTTGAAATCAAATTCAGAGCCTAGTAAGGTAAAGTGTTCTAATTTTTTTAGTTTCAAAAAAGAATTAGGAAGTTTGGTTTCTGAATCAACAGACCATAACTCTAAACTTTTTAAATTAGGAAGTAATGCTAATGTTTCAAAAAAAGCTTCTTTGTCTATAATAGTTGAGAAATTTATATTTAGATGTTCTAATCTTTTTAGTTTTT
>NZ_JAOARH010000018.1 GCF_025210595.1 Winogradskyella sp. | reverse complement strand
CAGCTCTTCCCTTTAAGCTAAAGAGGTAATTAATATTTTAAAAAGCGTTCTGAGAATACCTTCGCTTTAGGATAAGCTTTCTTAGGATTATAGCCGTAGCCCTTCCCTAATTTTCCACGTGCTTCTCATTGCTTAGAGAATTACGTACTTATCCGATGCCTAATTACGTTACAACTGTTCAGCGACTTAGACTTGGCCTGCATAGTGGTTTTATACCACGCTTTGCAGTTACAAGGGTTGGCTCCCTCACCATTCATAGGCGTCCTCTCTCTGAGGCGGCCTACTAGAATGTTCACTACACAGTAAAGGTTTGCGGCCTTTACCGTCCCATATATTGCAATGGGTTTAGGCAACTACTAGCTGCTGTAACGTTCGAAGTCTTTTGCGTTTATGTTCTCTATATGGAAAATATAGTGCGTTTACCAATTTCGCCACCGTGATGTTTCACGGGTAGGATTCGAACCTACAAAAGTTTTGACCTAGGAAAAGGGCTTCGAAAATGGCTTCGTAGATTTTGGCCTACAATATACCAACCTTTTCCTTGCATGCCTCCCAGCACACGGTATGTGAAGTCACCGAATAATTTCTTATCGGGTCACTTTAGTACTGCAATACGCTCCGCAAGGTTGGATGACCTATACGTAACCTATTACTACAACTTTTCCTGTTGATGTCTCCATCTCAAGCCTAATTACTGTCGGCTATAAGCCCTTATCTACGTCAGCGGTTGCCCCTTGTAAATAATAACTTATGTGAGTTGCTTGCTTACCTGTACTGCTCTCGCGAGAAAACAGTCTCCATTTACAGTGCCTGTAAACAGATTTATCCTTGTTACCAAGTTTATCTAAGGACGATAAGCCGCCCCATCAATCACTAATCCAAGATTAATGTCTGATGATTTTTTTATAACAATGAAATTCAGTTTTTTGAATTTCTTGTGATGTCAATGAACGTTTTGTTTTAAAACTCTGTCAGCTTCTGTGTCTGGCAGAGCGCTACTTTAAAGTCTGATTCCAAAAGACTTTTTATTAATTACTCTGCAAATGTTTTGCGGTATTGCGCAATGTTTTTGCGCAGTAAAAAAATTTAATTTTTCCACCATTTCTTCACTTTTAGATTTCCACCAGGTTCTAGGCTACTTAGAACCCAGTAGAATCCCTTAAAAAGAATAGGAACCTATTCTAGAGCGAAGTATGTTATACCATCTTATCTGCACAAGACGAACTTGCAAAAGCATAAGGTTTTGCTTTAAATACAAATCCCATTCCTAGGATATAACCCATAGCATCTTTAAGCGCTACATTAGATTGAAATTTAGGATCTGTATTAATATCTGCGTGTACCTCAAGTTCTACATTGTAGGCTTCAAGAATATTACAGATCGCATATGCAACTTCAACAGACATAGTTACTTCTTTTAGCATACGCTCTTTAATCCCAATCTTTGTGCTTCCTTTGAGGTTTCGGATAAACATAAAACCACCCTTACCTTCACGGATTACCACTACTACAGTTGCATAGGCAATATGATCTTGATAAGCTTGCGAATCGGAACCTACGCAAATCTTTAAACGATGCCCATCCTTTTGCTCTCTTATGATAGCCTCTTTTACAAGTTGGGTAATCGGTTCGTCAAATACCTTACCACTCATAGTTCTCCACTTTTGTTGTGTGAGTTTCATGATTTCCTTCTTTTTTTAGTTAAACAATTAATTAGTGGAACAGACTCGAATCGAACGAGTACCTTTGGTATTTCAAACCAACGTGCAGACCTTCTACACCACTATTCCTTTGGGTATCTATCAAGATTCGAACTTGATCCTGAAGAGTCACAATCTTCCATGCAAGCCATTACACTATAAATACCATTTTTGTTGTGATAGAAAGAGTTGAACTTTCATCTACTCACGTATCAGGCGAGCGCTTTACCAATTAAGCTATATCACAATGTTGTTAACTCGACAGGATTCGAACCTGTACCTGAAGATTCAAAGTCTTCAATGCTGCCGTTACACCACAAGTTATTGTTGTAGGTTTAATAGGATTCGAACCCATACCACAAGGGTCGAAACCTTGCATGCTACCCATTACACCATAAACCTATTTGTACTTCGCCTTGGATTCGAACCAAGAAATCACAGCGCTTAAAACTGATGCCTTTTCCAGTTTGGCCAGCGAAGCATTAGTACAGGAAGAGAGACTCCCTTCGACTGCGCTCAGGATAAACTTCTCATCTCTCTCCTTACTTCGTACAGGAAGAGAGGCTCGAACTCTCAAAACCTTGTTTCTAAGACAAGAGCGTATACCTATTCCGCCATTCCTGCATAGTTGAGATATTAGGATTAGTTCGTTACATATCTATTTTTATAAATAGGTACTCATGAATGCTACGCATTTCGAACCTAAACAATCCGCCTTATGAGAGCGGTGCTCTACCAGTTAAGCTATATCTCAATTTGTACTCTATAAGGGAATCGAACCCTTGTCTTCCGATAGAAAGTCGGATGCACTAAACCACTATGCTAATAGAGCTTCTTTGCGGTTCATACGAGAATCGAACTCGTATCTCCCGAGAGACAGTCGGGAAGGATAGCCATTACCCCAATGAACCAATATTGTATATCTACCAAGAGTCGAACTTGGACTTAAAGGGTAGAAACCTTTTGTGCTTTCCGTTACACCATAGATATATTTTGCACGCTTATAAGGACTCGAACCTTAACCTTAAGTTTTGGAAATGCATAGCATTCACGAACTCCTTATTGTAAATTATTAGCATGTGAGCTAAACTCAAATGCTACCAATTACACTATAAGCGTGTTTTATCTGAGCATCTATCGAGACTCGAACTCGAAACTATAGATTGGAAATCTACTATGTTGCCAATTACACCATAGATGCTTATTGTGGAAGCAGTAGGACTCGAACCTACATGCCCTTACGAGACCAGATTTACAGTCTGGCGAGCCAACCAATTGCTCAATACTTCCAAATTTTGAGACAAGGATGAGATTGCTTCGCTTTCTCATCTAGCCACAAATTGGATGTTCACATTTTTAAGTTTACTTAAAATGTTTCCATCATTGAGACAAGGATGAGATTCGAACTCATAGATGTTGGTTTTGCAGACCAATGCTTTAACCATTCAGCCACCTTGTCTTTTGCGATACCGATAGGATTCGAACCTATAACCTGTCGATTAACAGCCGACTGCTCTGCCATTGAGCTACGATATCTTTTGTGGAGCATGCAGAGACTTGCACTCTGTTCTGTGGTATGCAACACCACCGTTTTAGCTTGTTAAACTACATCCCCTTTTTATTGCGGAGAGTAAGAGAATCGAACTCTTACTGCCATTAAGCAGACTTACTTAGCAGGTAAGCACAACAAACCAATATTTGTCTACTCTCCAAATTGTCTAAGAGACAGGATTCGAACCTGCAACCTCTCGCTTCCAAAGCGAGTAAACAGCCATTGTTATTCTCCTAGTTTTCCGGAAGGAGTGGGAGTCGAACCCACACGAGTCGTTAACTCCGAGCACTTTTCAAGAGTGTGGCCACCTCCAAATTGGCTTGTCCTTCCGTTGTGTTGACGCAGTGAGAGTCGAACTCACATCACCTCGATTAAAAGTCGAGTGCTTTAGCCAATTAAGCTACGCGTCACTATTTTTTTTATTTCAATGAACCGATGAACATTTTTAATCATTTTCAACTTGCTAAAAAATTGCTGTTTTCAGCTCTCTCTTCATCTTTTTTTTCTTCCGTATCGCTGCTATGAAATTCAAAAAAGATTTCAATAGAACTAAAAACTTCTAATTTTCGCTTAACCTCAAAATGTTTAAATATGTTCAATAAAAAAAGCGCCTCGTTTTACGGAAGGCGCTTTCTTTATATCTATGAATACGTAACTATGTATCCATAACCTTCCTAGTATATATTGTAAATCTTTCATCATTCCCTGCTGCAACCATGTATTTCGGCGAGCTTAGGCAGAGACGTATTTGAATGGTATGTTGTAAATAGTTTGTCATTTGTTTTTTAATTATTTCGACGGTGCAAATATGAAACGCATTTTTGAATTATGCAAGAAAAATTTTAATTTAATTTACTGATAGTCAGATGGTTAAGTTAAATTTAGGTAATAGAATTCCAGTCCGTATGTCTACGGATTCTTAACATATTTACAATAGCCTGTCTCTCAATTGTTTCACTGTTTATTTAGTTTCTATGTTATCGTTTTATAGCTTCAAAATATTTTCAATTTTTTTTGTATTTAGATCCTGATTTTCATCAGGATTAGTTCAACTTACACTTTTGAATGCGTCAAAAGACGTTTCAAAATTGAGTTTTACTCAAAAAAAAGCGCCCAACTTTTAGGTTGGACGCTTCATATTATCGTTTTAATAGTATTTAAATC
This sequence comes from Winogradskyella sp., assembly GCF_025210595.1. Classification (GTDB taxonomy): domain Bacteria; phylum Bacteroidota; class Bacteroidia; order Flavobacteriales; family Flavobacteriaceae; genus Winogradskyella. The sequence continues at coordinate 4,784 of NZ_JAOARH010000018.1, read as the reverse complement.
ATATTCAACACTTAAAATTAGACACAAAACGCCCTGTAATGGTACTCAGTAAAATGACTGCCCATCTATAATCGCCACATTCATTAAAGCGTGACATCGGTTGTTTATGTATCTGTTTTGTATTCATTTTGTGCTGTAAATATATGTTTTTTATTTATGTAGCAAATATAATTACGTTGAAACGTAATCTTTTTGCGTAGTAAACTACTTTATTTTAAACTAATTTTTAGATCCATCTCATTTTTCATAAGCAATAGAACTTCTGCATTACCCATTGCATCATCAACAGGATTATGAGTATGCGAGGTTTTTCTTAAGTGCTTCCATTTTGCAAACGCATCTTTTTGTAACCCACAAAAAAGATCGGATAATCTCCTTGAGGAAAATCCAAAAGGATTTTCTCCAATGAAATGATGAAAATACCAGCATATAAACATCCAGTCAAATCCATTATTATCACTAATAAATATTGGTCTGCCTTTAGAATTCAAATTTATCCAATCTTTAAATTCTTGCATTACTTTTTCTGGTTCAGAAAAAGTCATCGTTTCTTCTCTAGTATGTCCAGAGACATTTAATGCTTCTGGAATCCATTTTTCGGATATAGGTTTTAATTTCCCATAAAAAGATCTATCTAAATTCTGATCTACAATAACAGCTCCAAAAGAAACCATTGAAAAATCTCCTGGGATTGGTCCATCGGACTCTATATCTACCATTATATAACTCATTGTATTCTGTTTTTATTTATTATTTAAATGGTGGTTCCCATGTTTTTTGGCTCATAATGGCTTTGACTTCTTCATAAGTAATTGGGTAAAAGTCGTGACAATCGACTCCAACATCAAAACTATTACTGTTAGGGTCATCTGGTAAGCTACCAAGGGAATGGCCGTATAAATGCCATGTGCCTCTAAAGCTAGAGCGCCAAACTCGCATTGCATAATGTAAGAGAATGATCTTTTGCTTACCATTTGGTGCATCTGCATCATTGACATTGAGCTCAAAGTAATCTTTTATCCATTCGAATCGGTTAGGATTTGCCAAAGCTGCTCCTTCGTGATTACCTCGAATGAGGAAAATTTCACCGTTTAATTGGTTGAGAATATCTCGCATGCGCTCTGCCTTGCATAGACCGAAATCACCTAAATGATAAACTTTATCATGTTTATTGACGCGACTATTCCAACGTTTGATGAGTTCTTCGTCCATGTCTTCAACCGTTTCGAACGGTCGATTGGTGAACTTTATAATATTGTTATGACCAAAGTGATGATCTGACGTAAAGTATATGTTATTCATGTTTTCTTTATGTTTTTAGATTCCTGCCAGAGTTTATCTTGAGCGATAGTCGAAAGGCAGGAATGGCAATTATTAATTTTTCTTTTTTGACTTCTCTTTATCTTTCGCTTTCTTTTTAGAAGTCTTCTTTTTTGGCATTTTATCTTTAATACGTGACTTCGCACTATCAATATCGCTCATAAAACTTCCATTATAGGTATGACGCTTGACTAACTTAAGTTGTAATAAAGCATCTTTGTAACAAACTTGCTGTTCAAAGAGGATAGCTTTTTTGTAATATAAAACTGCTTTATCCGAACCCTTTACCGTCAAAGCAAAATCGATAAAACGCTCTGCTTCTCCATAATCCTCATTCCATAATAAGAGATTTATGTAGTGTGGATATATATGAAAAGCATTGACGTTTTCTGCAAGTGCTTCTGCATAGATAGCTTTAGCCTTTTCATAATCGTATAAAGTTTCCGCATAAATACGTCCCATTAAACACAAAGCCATTGTGTTTTTTTCATCATAAGATAAGGCATAGTTTAAAGCTTCTATGGCTTCTTCTAAGTCGTATGGGTAAGCGTCTAATGCCTTAAATATATAATTATTTACTAGTGTCATTATTCTAATTGTTTACGTAAATCGGCTTTTAACTGATTTCGTTTTGATTTATAGGTTTTTTCTTTTTTTTGAACTTTAAAATCGTTGCCTTTAAAGATTTTAACAGGATTACCACGTTGTAACTGTAAATGATTTTCCCACTGATGTTTCACGCTACCTTTCAAAGCTTGTAGCTGTAATTCAGCAACCTTTTCTTGCAAACGTTGTTTGGCAATTTTTTTATTTTGATGCTGTGATCGACTGTCCATCACCAATACTTGAATATTACTTGGTTTATGAACAGCTCTAATGGCTGAACTTACTTTGTTGACATGTTGCCCTCCTGGTCCAGAACTTCTGGTGGCTTGATAGATAATATCCTTTTCATCAATTTGAAATGTTTGATTATTTTCAACTTCATAGAAGCCAATAAACCAGTTTTTTCTTTTGTGATATACTCTTGATTTTGATTTGCCAATCCACTGAATAGTCCCTTTCCAAGGTTTTAAAAACACATCTAAAGCATTGCCTTCAATCTTTAGTGTCACCGACTGTAAGGTTCGGTTTTCTAATCCTTGTTCTTTATTAAGAATAGTGTAGGCAATACCTTCACCTTTTAAAGCTTTAATAAATAGTTTTAAAACCTGTGCCACAACCCAGCAACATTCTGCTGGGCCACGACCTGAGGTTATTTGTATAATTTTTGTTTCCATGTGTTATACTTTTTCTAAAGGATTTTTAGATAATAATACATGTCCAACAGGATTTTTGCCTTTAGCAATGAGTTGTATCGCTGCTTTTACCGCCCAACATTTATCACTAGAATGAATATTAGAGTAGTAACTTAACAAGGTTTTAGGTTCAACTAATGTCCAGCTGTTTACCGTTATCGTTTCTACTGTAGCTGACTCAAAAAAATCTATAGTGACTCTTATTTGTTTCCCTGAGTTTAACCAGTCGATTTTTTCGTAGCGTCTAAAGTTTTCATTACTCGGCATATGGTCGTAACGTGTCCATATTTTTTTAAAGCCTTCTTGTTGTAATGTTATCATCACTTTTGCCACATCTTTTGGATGTACAAAAATGTCTATGTACTTATGATCATGAGCGTGTTTGTATTCTGTATGGTCTTCTGGTGACATAAAATGCCAAGCCCAACCGCCAGAAATAATTACCCATGTTTTTAATTTATTTAATATGTCCAAGCCATGTTCTATTCTATAGATTGGCCATTGTTCTCCGTATCGTTTGATGTTATGATTTGCTCCCATGATATTTTATTTTTTAGCAAAATTCTACTTAGCCATTCTCACAATTTTTGGTGTAAATTTCCCTACGATTTCTACCAATTCTTGTTGGCTCTTCATGACGGTCTCGATGTTTTTGTAAGCCATTGGAGCTTCATCAATACCACCTCCAATTAAAGAGACATCATGCTTTTGTAATTCTTTTTTTATAGCACTTTGTGTTAATGTCATCTTACATTGACGACGCGATAATACACGTCCTGCTCCGTGAGATGCTGACTGCAAACTTTCTGTATTACCTAAGCCTCTTACCACAAATCCTGGTGCTGTCATTGATCCTGGAATAATACCTAACTCTCCTTTTTTAGCAGGTGTGGCTCCTTTGCGATGTACAATACATTCTTCACCATTGACATCTTGTTTCCAAGCGAAATTGTGATGATTATCAATCTTTGCAATTGGTTTTTCACCCAAGAGTTTTGCAATGCGTTTGTGAATATCATCATGGCACGCTTTCGCATAATCTCCAGCTAAATTCATAGCTAACCAATACTCTTGTCCATCATGCGTGTTTAAATCTAACCACGCTAAATGCTGCACATGCTTTGGCAAAGGACACTGCTTTGTTGCTAGATACGTATAGTGTTTTGCTATGTTTGCGCCCAATCCACGTGAGCCGCTATGTGATAATACACCTAAGTAATCTCCTAATGGTAAATTCCACTCATTGTTGATGTCTAAAATGCTAATGACTCCGAATTCAACAAAATGATTGCCTCCACCAGAGGTGCCTAATTGCTTATAGGCTTTATCTTTTAAGCGTTTTACCATAGGAATGTTTTTAAACTCATCACGACTAAAAATCTCATGGTCGTGTTTGGTTTTATGTGTTTCGTACATTCCAAACTTGGTATGCTCTGACAAGATGTTTTCCAGTTGATGCTTTTTACCTTTTAAGTAAGATGCTTTTACAGGATAAATGGTTAAACACATTCTACAGCCTATATCTACACCAACACCATATGGAATCACCGCATCTTTTGTTGCTAGTACACCACCAATCGGTAAACCATAACCTACATGTGCATCTGGCATTAAGGCTCCTGCAACAGCTATAGGCAGTTTTAAAGCATCATATAATTGGTACTTCGCCTGATCATCAATCTCGTTTTCTCCATAAATTTGAAATGGTGCGCGATGTGAATTTAACTTTTGTTTTACCACATTCACTGGGTCTAGCAGACTCTCTGCTATTTTACCCCAAACACCATCTCCTTTATAGACTTCAGGATTTAGTAATACTTTTTTTGCTTCAGTTAATATTTTCTCTTTTTTTACGCGTTTTTGATAGCGATTAATCTGACCTAAAGTCACATTAATGCTGTTATTTTTTGGAAAGCCTAATTTTATTAGATCTTTTCCGCTTAGTTTCTTTCCCATGATTTGAGATATTAGTTACCTGTCTTCAAGCTGCAATAATTGATGACAATGATTTGATTTGATGGATTCGAATCTTTTTAACTTTAACCTACTTTAAAAAAAGGCATACAAAAAAGTCCGAAACTTTTTGGGCTTCGGACTCTTTGTATGATAAAAATAGATGTCTATTTATCTGGAAAGATGTCACGAAGCGTGTATGCTAAAGAACCT
>NZ_JAOARH010000017.1 GCF_025210595.1 Winogradskyella sp. | reverse complement strand
TGGAAATGAACGTCTGCTTTTAATTACTGTTGCTCTTAAAAGCGGGTGCAAATATAGAACTACTTTCTTTATTCACAAGAACTTTTTTTGGTTTTTTTTAAAAGAAATAATTACACCTCTTATATACAGATGTTTACACTTAAAAAAAGTTTTAAACTCTTCATCTATATATTCGTTTTGTCCTTTATACATATTAGATATATCTTTGTGGACTAAAATTTATACTATATATATATATAATGATTAAAATTACTCTGCCTGATGGTTCTGTTAGATCTTTTAATAAAGATGTAACTCCTTATGAAGTGGCTGTGGACATAAGCGAAGGATTTGCTCGTAATGTTATCTCAGCAAAATTCAATGATTACGTTGTTGAAACCACCACTCCATTAACTACAGATGGTAGCCTAACCTTATATACATGGAGAGATGATAATGGTAAGAAAGCATTTTGGCATTCTTCTGCTCATGTATTAGCTCAAGCATTAGAGGAATTATATCCTGGTGTAAAACTTTGGGTAGGACCTGCAATTGAAAATGGTTTTTATTATGATGTTGATTTAGGAGATAAAACAATCTCAGAAAAAGACTTTAAATCAATAGAGAATAAAATGATAGAAATTGCCCGAGGAAAGCACGATTTTAAAATGCGTGAAATCTCAAAGGCAGATGCATTATCATACTATAAAGGTAACAATGAATACAAAGTAGATTTAATTGAGAACTTAGAAGACGGTACTATCAGTTTTTGTGATCATTCTACATTTACAGATTTATGCCGTGGTGGACATATACCTAATACAGGTATCATAAAGGCTGTAAAAATACTTAGTGTTGCTGGCGCATATTATAAAGGTGATGAAAACGAGAAACAACTAACAAGAGTTTATGGTATATCATTTCCAAAACAAAAAGAGCTTACTGAATATCTTCATTTATTAGAAGAAGCAAAAAAACGAGACCACAGAAAGTTAGGTAAAGAACTAGAACTATTTTCATTCTCTCAAAAAGTAGGACAAGGGCTTCCTTTATGGTTACCTAAAGGCGCAGCTTTAAGAGAACGTCTTGAAAATTTCTTAAAAGCAGCACAAAAAAAAGCTGGTTATGAAATGGTTGTAACACCACATATAGGTAATAAAGATTTATATGTAACATCTGGACATTTTGCTAAATATGGGGAGGATAGTTTTCAACCTATAAACACACCTGCTGAAGGAGAAGAATTCTTATTAAAGCCAATGAATTGCCCTCATCATTGTGAAATTTACAATCATAGACCTTACTCTTATAAGGAGCTACCAAAACGTTTTGCCGAATTTGGGACCGTATATAGATATGAGCAAAGTGGAGAATTACATGGACTAACACGTGTTAGAGGTTTTACTCAAGATGATGCACATATTTTCTGTACTCCAGACCAATTAGACTCAGAGTTTAAAGAAGTAATAGATTTAGTACTTTATGTTTTTGGATCTTTAGGTTTCGAAGATTTTACGGCTCAGGTTTCATTAAGAGATCCTGAAAATCCTGATAAATACATTGGAAGCAACGAAAATTGGGAGAAAGCAGAAAACGCAATCTTAAATGCTGCCAAAGATAAAGGTTTAAACTATGTTGTTGAAACTGGCGAAGCTGCTTTCTATGGACCAAAATTAGATTTTATGGTTAAAGATGCTCTAGGTCGTAAATGGCAATTAGGAACAATTCAAGTAGATTACAATCTTCCTGAACGATTTGATTTAACCTATAAAGGTAGTGACAATGAACTTCACAGACCAGTAATGATACACCGTGCACCATTTGGAAGTATGGAGCGTTTTGTTGCAATTTTGTTAGAACACACTGGTGGAAATTTCCCAATTTGGCTTATGCCAGAACAAGCTATTGTACTGTCTGTAAGTGAGAAATATGAAAAATACGCAGAAAAAGTTTTAAATTTGCTAGAAAATGACGAAATTCGCGCCCTCGCAGACAATAGAAATGAAACTGTAGGTAAGAAAATTCGTGAGGCAGAAATGCAGAAGTTTCCTTTCATAATTATTGTAGGTGAACAAGAAGAAAAAGACAATACTATATCTGTACGACAACATGGAGGCGAAGACCTTGGTACAATAAGTGTTGAAGAATTTTCAAAAATTATAAAAGAAAAAGTAAACGAAAGCCTAAAAACTTTCAAATAGATAATAACGTTTAATTAAAAATTATAAGCCATAGCAATACGTAGAAACAGAAGGAATTACAATAGACGAGAAGTCCAAGAGGATAAACATCGTATAAATTCTAAGATTAGATCTGAAGAAGTCAGAGTTGTAGGAGACAATGTTGAAGTAGGAGTTTATCCTATAAAAAAAGCGCTCGCAATGGCTGATGAACAAGGTTTAGATCTTGTTGAGATATCACCAAATGCTAAACCTCCTGTTTGTAAAGTAATGGATTATAAGAAATTTCTTTACGAACAAAAGAAGCGAGATAAAGCTTTAAAATCTAAAGCAACTAAAGTCGTTGTAAAAGAAATTCGTTTTGGTCCTCAAACTGATGATCATGATTACGAGTTTAAAAAGAAACATGCTACTAAATTCTTAAAAGATGGTGCTAAATTAAAAGCATTTGTATTCTTTAAAGGACGTTCAATAGTATTTAAAGAGCAAGGGCAAATCTTATTATTGAGATTAGCTCAAGACCTTGAAGAGTATGGTAAAGTAGAACAAATGCCTAAACTTGAAGGTAAGCGTATGATTATGTTCATTGCTCCTAAGAAAACAAAATAAAGCCACCTTTTAAAACTTTGGTGGATAACGATAAGCGAAACGTAAATTAAAACTAGGACAAAATGCCTAAAATGAAAACAAAATCGAGTGCTAAGAAACGTTTCAAACTAACTGGCACTGGTAAGATTAAAAGAAAGCACGCTTTTAAGAGTCATATATTGACAAAAAAATCTAAAAAGCGTAAGCTTGCGTTAACTCATGATACATTAGTACATAAGTCTGACGAGGATAATATTAAAACCTTATTACGTTTAAAGTAATAGCGTTTTAATCGGTTAAAACAAATTATAAACCCTGGAGTTAGGCCATTCGATTTTAGATTGTATAGTTACGATTTAATAGAAATGATTAAGAGCAATTTTTTGCCGCCTACTACAAAAAACAATTAAAGAAATGCCAAGATCAGTAAATTCAGTTGCAAAAAGAGCTAGAAGAAAAAAGGTTCTTAAGCAAGCAAAAGGATACTGGGGAAGACGTAAAAACGTTTGGACAGTAGCTAAAAACGCGGTTGACAAAGCGATGCAATACTCGTACAGAGACCGTAGAAACAAAAAAAGAACATTCCGCGCGTTATGGATTATGCGTATTAATGCAGGTGCAAGACAACATGGGATGAGCTATTCAAAATTTATGGGAAAATTAAAAGCTAACAATATTGAATTGAATCGTAAGGTTCTTGCAGATTTAGCTATGAATCACCCAGAAGCTTTTGAAGCTATAGTAAACAAAGTTAAGTAAGGCTTTTAGCCAAATTAATAACAACATTTCGCTTAAAAAAAATCCGATTCTAACGAATCGGATTTTTTATTGCCCAATTATTTACCATTACTTAGCTAGCATAACATTCATCAAATATCATTATCTTACAAATCTCATTTAAATTAAACCAACAATGAAGCATTCTATTTATAGTCTTGTCCTGATCTTACTTCTACCTATTACAATTATTGCACAAGAAAAAAAAGAAGATTGGAATGTTAATAATCCTAAAGGAAATTGGGATTTTACTGAATTAAAACTTAAAACAGATGAAGGCACTTGGATGAATCTTGATGTTAGTCCTGATGGTTCTAAAATTGTATTCGATCTTTTAGGTGATATATACATTATGAATGCTAAAGGTGGAAAAGCAAAAGTGCTTAGAGAAGGATTAGCTTTTGAAATTCAACCTCGTTTTAGCCCAAATGGTAAGCAAATCTCTTTTACAAGTGATGCTGGTGGCGGAGACAATATTTGGGTAATGGATATTGATGGTAATAATGCCAAACAAATCACTAAGGAAAATTTTAGGCTACTTAACAATGCTGTCTGGACACCAGATGGCGAATACTTAATTACCAGAAAACACTTTACATCTTCACGCTCTTTAGGTGCTGGAGAAATGTGGATGTACCATAAAACAGGTGGTATAGGATTGCAACTCACAAAAAGAAAAAACGACCAACAAGATGTTAATGAACCTTGCATTTCTCCAGATGGTAAGTATTTGTATTATAGCGAAGATGTTTATCCTGGAGGATTTTTTCAATATAACAAAGACCCTAATAGTCAAATCTATGTCATCAATAGATATGATTTAGACTCAGGTAAAATAGAACGTATTACAGGAGGTCCTGGAGGTGCTGCTCGTCCTCAAATTTCTAGAGATGGTAAAAAACTTGCATTTGTAAAGCGCATTAGAACTAAAAGCGTTTTGTTTATTCATGATTTGGAAACAGGAGAAGAATGGCCTATTTACGACCAACTGAATAAAGACCAACAAGAAGCTTGGGCTATTTTTGGCGTGTATACCAATTTTAATTGGATGCCTAATAATAATGACATTGTAATTTGGACTGGAGGTAAAATTAAAAAAATCAACATACAAACCCTTAATGTTGAAACCATTCCTTTTGAAGTTAACGCAAAAATAAAAATTGCAAAAGCTTTAGAATTTGAAACACCTGTTTCACCAAAAACATTTAATGCAAAAGTTATAAGACATGTAGCAACATCACCTGATGAAAAAACTATTGCCTTCAATGCACTTGGCTACATCTGGACAAAAGCCTTACCAAACGGAACACCAAAGCGCTTAACGTCTGGAACTGATTTTGAATTTGAACCCACGTTTTCACCAGATGGCAATACCATAACTTATGTGACATGGAATGATGAAAACCTTGGTGCTATTTATTCAATTCCTGTTACTGGCGGAACTTCAAAAAAACTCACAAACGATAAAGGGATTTACAGAACACCATCTTATTCGAAAGATGGACAACGCATTGTTTACAAAAAAGAAGGTGGTAATAATGATCAAGGTAGAACTTTTGCAAAAAAATCTGGCTTATATGTTATGAATTCTGATGGTAGTGGTTCTAAATTTATTATTTCTGAAGGTGATTTTCCACAATTCAATTCAAAAGATAATAGAATTATGTACCAAAAAGGAGGTTCTTATTTTGGTGCACTAACCAAAGAGTTTATTAGTGTTGACCTTAACGGAAAAGACAAAAAAACACTATTAAAGTCTAAACACGCTAATCGTTTACTACCAAGTCCTAACGGAAAATGGTTGGCTTTTCAGCATCTTCATAAAGTTTATCTGGCTCCAATGCCACAAACTGGGCAAACCATAGATATTACAAATGCATCTAAATATGTACCTATTGCACAAATCTCAAAAGATGCAGGAATTAATTTGCATTGGTCAAAAGATAGCAAAACCATTCATTGGTCTCTTGGTGAGGAATATTATTCTGCTTCGATAGAAACTAAAGAAGTTGTTGAAAATGGTATTAAGATAAATCTAACAGCAAAAACAGATGTCCCAAATGGTACTATTGCTCTTAAAGGGGCAACCATCATTACAATGAATGGAGATACAGTAATAGACAATGGTACCATAATAGTAGAAAATAATCGCATTAAAGCAATCGGTAAAAATTCTGAAATTTCAATTCCTACAAATGCAAAAACAATTGATGTTTCAGGCAAAACTATTATGCCAGGTATGGTTGATGCTCATGCTCACATTGGTGCGTTTAGATATGGATTAACAACTCAAAAGCATTGGCAATTTTATGCAAATTTAGCTTACGGAGTTACCACAGCTCACGATCCTTCAGCACATACCGAAACTGTTTTTGCACTTTCTGAACTACAAAAGGCAGGAGAACTTGTAGGACCACGACTCTACTCTACTGGCTTTATTTTATATGGAGCCGATGGTGACTTTAAGGCTGTAATTAATAATCTTGAAGATGCACGCAGCTCTATAAGACGTACTAAAGCTTTTGGTGCTTTATCAGTAAAAAGTTATAATCAACCACGACGCGAACAACGTCAGCAGGTTATTCAAGCAGCAAGAGAAGAAGGGATTTTTGTTGTTCCAGAAGGAGGTTCAACCTTTTACCATAATATGACCATGATTATGGATGGTCATACTGGAGTAGAGCACAATATACCTGTAGCTCCAGTTTATAAAGATGTTCTAGAACTTTGGGGAAAAAGTAAAACGGGTTACACACCAACACTTATTGTTAATTATGGAGGTGTAAATGGCGAATACTATTTTTATCAAAACAGTAAGGTTTGGGAAAAGGAAAAGTTATTAAAATACACACCAAGAGGCATTATTGATAGTAGGTCTCGCCATAGAAAAATGATACCACAAGAAGAATACGACAATGGTCATATTTTGGTTTCAAAAACTTGTAAAGCACTATCTGATAACGGAGTTAAAGTTAATCTTGGTGCGCATGGACAATTACAAGGTTTGGGTGCGCATTGGGAATTATGGATGCTACAACAAGGTGGAATGACCAATATGGAAGCCCTAAGAGCTGCTACCTTAAATGGTGCGGAATATATTGGAGCAAGCAAAGACATTGGCTCTTTAGAAGTTGGTAAACTTGCAGATTTGGTTGTAATGGATAAAAATCCTCTTGAAGATATCAGAAATTCTGAAAGTATTATTTATACCATGATTAATGGTAGATTATACGATACAGAAACTATGAACGAAATTGGAAATTCACCAAAAGAAAGAACCAAGTTTTACTGGGAAAACAACAAATATAATCAAGCATTTCCTTGGCATGAAGAAAGCCATAGTTTTACAAAATCTGGTTGTGGATGTCATTTAGGCAAACATTAATAATGTAATACCCAAAAAAGAGTCCACTAATTACCGTAAGCAGTAATGACAAGTCTTCTAGATCCACCATAATTTCGGTGCTCACATAAGTAAACACCTTGCCATATACCAAGGTTAAGGTTACCTTTTGTAATAGGAATTTGTACAGATATTCCCATTAAAGATGCTTTTATATGTGCAGGCATATCATCAGAACCTTCAAAAGTATGCTTATAATAGGGTTGATTTTCTGGCACCATAGTATTGATATGACTTTCAAAATCCTTTCTTACGGTTGGGTCTGCATTTTCATTTATAGTTAAACTTGCTGAAGTGTGCTTTATAAATACTTGCAATTGTCCTACATTAATCTCTTTAATTTCAGGTAAAGCGTTTAATATTTCTGTGGTTATTAAATGAAATCCTCTTGAATAGGGTTTAAGTTTTATTTCTGTTTGAAAAAAATACATTCAAAATTTATTTTAAAATCATCTGAAATTTCATCAAATGTATATTTAAATTCAACTTAATCTAATTAAACCAATCATTATTATTGTAGCCTTACATAAGTTTTGAAGTTACTTTTTTTAGTGAATAAACTATTCCATTTAAAACAACAAACCCAATCAATTATGTTTTCTGCTTCTTCTTTTTAGCAGCTGGAAACAATACATTGTTTAATATCAATCTATAACCTGGTGAAGTAGGATGCAAGTCTAGTTCTGTTTTTGGGTCGCCTACTCTATGGGTATAATCTTCAGGATCATGTCCACCATAAAAGGTGAAAAATCCTTTGCCTTTAATACCATGGATGTATTTGGCTTCTCCATTTGTACGATTCTCACCCATTACTAAGACATTAGATTTTATCTGATCTCTTGTAAAAGAAGTGGTTTGTCCCATAAAACCTTTAACTAATGAGGTATGATTTTGAGTTAACATTGTTGGAATTGGATCCCATTTTGCAGAATATTGCATTAAAGAAAAGTAATCTGTCTTAAAAGGGATCTGACGTTTTCGAGTCATATCTATAGAAGAAAACTCATAAATATTTGGGCTTCGTTCTAAAATGTAATCTTTAAAAGCAAAAGTTTTAGAAAAATCTATTTTATTCTGATAACCAGCATCACTTCCATCACCATCAAACATGGGTTCGCAAATATCTACATCTTCGGCTGATAGTGCAATATCAAAACTATCAGTTGCAGAACACATTGCAAACATAAACCCACCACCTACAACATAATCTCTAATTTTTAAGGCAACAGCCAACTTTGCATCAGATACCTTACTATAACCCAATTCTTCTGCAAGCGCTTCAGCATCTTTCTTTTCTTGTATATACCAAGCAGCGGAACGATAGGTTCTGTAAAACTTTCCGTATTGCCCTGTGAAATCCTCATGATGTAAATGCAACCAATCGTATAACAACAATTCATCATTTAAAACTTCCTTGTCGTATATTGTTTCGTAAGGAATTTCAGCATAAGTTAAAACCATAGTTACAGCATCGTCCCAAGGTTGCTTACCATAAGGTGTATAAACGGCAATTTTTGGTGCTTTTTCTAAAACTACTGCTTCTTGATTTACTGCTGGACTACTAATTTCTTCTAATATTTGTGCAGCTTTATTATCTGAAATTACTTCAAAAGACACACCTCTTATTTGACACTCGCGCTGAATAATTTCAGCATCTGGCAGCAAAAAAGAACCACCTCTGTAATTGAGTAACCAATTTACCTTTAGCTCTCGCTCTAGTGTCCAATAAGTAACTCCATAAGCTTTTAGATGATTTTCTTGAGACTCAGCATCCATAGGAATAAGAATATAGGATGCATAAGCATTAAAGCTCAAAAAAATTGTAAATAATATAAAAGTAATCTTTTTCAATTTCATTTTTAATTAAAACGAAATATACTTAAATTTTAGTCTATTGACTGGTACTTTATTATTCTTTTAAGAACTGATTTAGAATTTATCTATTGTAGTCTCATTTCCTGAGAGTAAACTCGCAATTAATTTTGTACTCGGAAACTGTTCTAGAATAATCTTTATAAAAACTGTTATTGGGATAGCCATAATTAATCCTGGAATTCCCCATAAAAATCCCCAAAACATCAGCATTACAAGTACTGCTATAATATTTATTGAAAAGGATTTTCCCATAAAAACAGGTTCTAAAATAGCACCAAACACCACTTGAACCATGGTAATAGCCAAGATAAAAAAGAACAATGTACTGGTTGGATCTAGCTCTACAAGTGCAAATATAGCTAGTGAAATTACAGCAATAAAAGAACCTACCATTTGCACAAAATTTATGGCAAAAGCAAATAAGCCCCAAAATATTGGGAAGCTGACATCAAAAAACACACACATTAATCCAGTAAATAAACCTGTTAAAGCACTTACCAAAAATTTCACCTTAATAAATTTTATAAGGTCTTTCTCAATTTTCATAAAGGCTTTTATAGAGGTATGTTTTTGCTTTAGAATAGTTGTATTAAGTAATTGATGTACATTTATTGATTCTGCTAACCATAAGACTGCAAAGAATATAGTCATTAACAAAGAGGTTAAAAAGGTTCTTAAAAAACCAATCGTAGATCCTAAGTTATCATTTTGCAGAAACTGAGCTATAATATTTTTGTCCTCACTAAACTCAATGCCAAAACTATCAGAAATATACGCTTTTAAAAATGTTATTTTTTCTTCTGCTTTTGGAATAAATTCAGAACGTGTTGCTAATATTTCTTTACTTGATAATTGTATGAGCTCTATACCTATCTTTAAACTTAAAGCAGCAATAAGAACTACAATAAGTATACTTGCTGTTTTTGGCACTTTTCTGCGTCCTAACCAACGCATAAGCGGTAAAAACAATAACGCAATAAACATAGAAAATGCTAATGGAATGAATATAAATGATAAAATCTTTAGCAGATAAAACACTAAAGGAATTACAATAATTAGCAACAATATATTTGTTGTACGTCTTTGGTCTAACATGAGGCAATTTTTCTTTTAAAAAGCGAAACGTAAAGATACATTAAAAAAGAAGTTAGCAAATTATAAATTGCTGTTAAAATGGAACTCCATCATCCTCAGGGCCACCAAAGGCATCTGAAGCAGAAGGAAAATTATCTGGTTTAAATGTGTCTTCGTTAGTTGCGTTCATTTTAGAATGAAACTCACCAAAAGGGGTATCAAAATCATCTAAATTATCGAACTTACCAAGATGACCGATGAACTTCAATCTAATATTTTCTAAACCACCATTTCTGTGCTTAGCAACAATAAACTCTCCTTGCCCTTCGGTTGGTGAGCGTTCTTCATCATCCCACTCATCTATCTTATAATATTCTGGTCTGTATATAAAAGATACGATATCTGCATCTTGCTCTATCGCACCAGACTCACGTAAATCTGATAGTAACGGACGCTTACTTCCACCACGTGTTTCAACAGCACGAGATAACTGCGATAATGCAATTACTGGTACATTAAGTTCTTTTGCTAAGGCTTTAAGGTTACGAGAAATCATAGATATTTCTTGCTCACGATTGCCACCTTTTTGGCTTCCACCTGCTGTCATTAATTGCAGGTAATCAATCATAATCACCTTAATATCGTACTGCGATTTTAAACGACGTGCCTTTGCTCTTAAATCGAAAATAGAAAGTGATGGTGTATCATCAATAAACAAAGGTGCTTTTTCTAAGGTCTTAACCTTTACATTAAGCTGCTCCCATTCGTGTTTTTCTAATTTTCCAGTTCTTAACTTTTCAGAAGATAAACCTGTTTCACTAGAAATTAAACGGGTTATTAATTGTACAGAAGACATCTCTAACGAGAAAAAAGCTACTGCATTATTAAAATCTACAGCAATATTTCTTGCCATAGTTAGCGTTAAAGCTGTTTTACCCATACCAGGACGTGCTGCAACAATAATTAAATCACTTGGTTGCCATCCTGAGGTTAGCTTGTCTAACTTATCAAAACCTGTTGGAATACCACTTAACCCTTCTTTATTAGAAATTTCTTCAATCTTTTTCTTAGCTTGAATTACCAAACTTTGAGCAGACTCGGTAGATTTTTTTACATTTCCTTGAGTTACTTCGTATAATTTAGCTTCAGCATTATCTAAAAGATCAAAAACATCTTTGGTTTCATCGTAAGCTTCTTCAATAATTTCGTTAGAAATTTTAATTAAACTTCGCTGAATAAATTTTTGTAAAATAATACGTGCATGAAACTCAATATGCGCAGAAGATGATACGCGTTGTGTTAAAGAAATAAGGTAAAAATCACCACCACTAACATCTAGCTTTTGATCTTTCTTAAGTT
Organism: Winogradskyella sp.; assembly: GCF_025210595.1. Lineage (GTDB taxonomy): Bacteria > Bacteroidota > Bacteroidia > Flavobacteriales > Flavobacteriaceae > Winogradskyella. The sequence continues at coordinate 3,956 of NZ_JAOARH010000017.1, read as the reverse complement.
GACTAGAAACGGTTAATAAGTCTATTGGTTCACTGTTTTCAAATAATTTGAAAATTGCTTCGAAGATATGTTTGTGTGCTTCTTTATAAAACGCATCAGGACTTAAAATATCAATTACTTCATCTACACCCTTTTTATCAATCATCATAGCCCCCAACACAACCTCCTCTAAATCAATAGCTTGAGGCGGTATTTTTCCTTTTTCTAAACTTATTAGTGTGCTTTTATCTACTTTATAACCTTGTATTGGGTTGGGCTGCTTCATATGTGGTAAATGTAGCTAAACCTATTGAGTAATTTTATATTGCCTTGTTTACAATCTCAACAGGTAATTAACAATCTTGCTGTTAATAATTAATTTTTATTGTTAATAGCGCCAAAAAAAACCGAAGCGCAAACTTCAGTTTTTTTTTGTTGCCTATGTTTATTGGATTTAGTCTTTATAGACTCCCATTTCACTGTATTTATCCATACGCTTATCTACTAACTCTTTTGGTGATAAGTTTTTTAACTCGTCGTAAGTTTTTACAATAGCATCTCTTACTGCCAAAAATGTTTTTTCTCTATCAGTATGAGCTCCACCAAGTGGCTCTTTAATAATCTGATCTACAAGCTTCATTCGTTTCATATCCTTGGCAGTTAATTTTAAAGCCTCAGCAGCTTGCTCTTTATACTCCCAACTTCTCCATAAAATTGAAGAACAAGATTCTGGTGAAATTACCGAGTACCAAGTATTCTCTAGCATCATAACTTTATCTCCCACTCCAATTCCTAAAGCTCCACCAGATGCACCTTCACCAATTATAATGGTAATGATAGGCACTTTTAAACGGGTCATCTCTAAAATGTTTCTTGCAATTGCTTCGCCTTGACCTCTTTCTTCTGCTTCTAAACCAGGATAAGCACCAGGAGTATCTATTAAGGTAACCACAGGAATACCAAATTTTTCAGCAGATTTCATTAAACGTAATGCTTTACGATAACCTTCTGGATTAGACATTCCGAAATTACGATACTGTCTTGTTTTTGTATTATACCCTTTTTGCTGCCCTATAAACATGTAAGATTGATCACCAATTTTTCCTAAACCACCAATCATGGCCTTATCGTCTTTTACATTTCTATCTCCATGCAATTCTAAAAAAGAATCACCACAAAGCGCTTTAATATGGTCTAAGGTATAAGGTCTATTAGGATGACGAGACATCTGAACGCGTTGCCACGCAGTAAGATTTTTATAAATATCTTTCTTGGTCTCAGCTAGCTTTTTTTCTATCTGCTTACAGGTTTCCGTAACGTCTACATCACTCTCTTCGCCTATAATCTGACATTTTTCAAGCTGTTCTTCTAATTCTTTTATGGGTAATTCAAACTCTAAATATTCCATACAATTTGAAGTTAAATTTTTAGTTAGTTAAAGTTTACAAAACTACATATTCTAATTTACTTTTTATAAAAAAAACAAAAAAAGGCTCAAACCGAGTCTTAACTTTAGAAACTATAAAATTTATTGATTTATAACTTTTGAAATTGATAAGTTTGTTATTGCTTACTCTTTATTAAAAGCGCTATCAATTATCACTCTCATTTACTCTTTTATACTTTCTAACTTTATTGTTTTTAAACAAAGCGTCAAAAGCTACTGTTAATATTATTAAAACTGCACCAATATAAAATTGTGGTGACATTTTTTCTGTTTCCGGAAATAAAATCAATGCTAAAATAATACCATAAATAGGTTCTAAATTATAGCTTAAAATTACAGTAAACGGACTTATATAACGCATTACTTCTACTGCACCAATAAAAGCGTATGCTGTACAAACTGAAGCTAAAATAAGTATGTAAATCCAATCCATTTTTGAAAGCGTGAAAAACTCCACATCGAATTGAGTACCTGAAAAATATATGAACACGCTCAGAAAAAAAACACCACTTATAAACTCGTAAAAAGAGATTACAGTTGCATTATAACGTTCTATAAATTTACCATTTATAACCGCAAATAATGTTGAAAATAAAGCAGACAATAAGCCTAATATGATACCATTTATATAATTAAGCTCACTACTTGTAATTAAAAAGACACCTAATACAACAATAAGACCGAATAAAATCTCATAAACTAAAATGCGTCTTTTAAAAAAAAGAGGTTCTATAAATGAGGCAAAAAATGCACCTGAAGAAAACATTGCTAAAGTAATGGATACATTTGATTGCTTAATAGATTCAAAAAAAGTCACCCAATGCAATGCTATAATGATGCCAGCTGCTGAAAACTTTAAAATTGTTTTTTTACTAACCCTTATATTTAGCTTTATAATTTTTATGTAAATAAACATAAGAACAGCAGCAATCGCCATTCTATACCAAACAATTTCGCTAGCTCCTATAGTTATTTTTTTTCCTAAAATTGCAGTGAACCCAGCTATAAAAACCAGGAAATGTAAATGAAGATAATCCTTTAATCTAGCGTTTGGCATTCTGTAGAAGGTATACTGCTAAAATACCAAATATTATGTTGGGAAACCAAACTGCAATTATTGGAGGAAAATTTGACTGTGATGCCATAACCCCAAAAATTTTGTCAAAAAACACATAAACCATTGCAATAGCAATACCAAAAGCCAAATTAACTCCCATGCCACCTCTACGTTTTACCGATGACACTGCAACTGCTATAATGGTAAGTATAAAAATAGAAACTGGTAAACTCCATTTCTTTAGTTTCACAACCTCGTAACGACCAATATTAGGTGAGCCTCGCTTTTTTTCTGCTTCTATAAAATCTAGAAGCTCACCATAGGGTTTTGTTTCTGCAGCATAATTTACAGGTGTAAGATCTTCTAACTCAAAAGGTAAAATAGTATCTTTTCTTCTAACTTTTTCTATGGTTTCCACACCTTTATCAAAGGTTCTTTTTAAATAAGATGTTAATCTATAACTACTGTCTTTCTCAATAAACCTAATATTATCTGCAAATATTTTGTATTTCAGCTCGTTGCCTTCAAAATGTTCATAAGTGAAATTTTGACCTGTTTTACTCTTAGGCGAAAAACTACTAACATAGATATAATCGTTATCATTTATTTGCTGAAAGACATCTCTAGTCTTTTGAATCTTTTTATTCTTTTTAAGGTATTTATATTTAAACTCGTTAAATCCTTTACTTGCAATTGGTGCTAAGTACATTCCTAAAACCAAACCAACACTAGCAACAATAGTTGCACCAATTAAATATGGTCTTAAAAACCTTGAAAAAGAAACGCCTGAGCTTAAAAACGCTACAATCTCAGTATTATTTGCCAACTTAGAGGTAAACCATATAACCGATAAGAATAAAAAGAGTGGAAATAAAAGGTTAGCAAAGTAAACTGTAAAATCTATATAATAGGCAGTTACTTCTCCAAAGGGAGCTTTATTTTCTAATATCTTACCAACTTTTTCTGCAAGGTCTACTGTAATACCTATGGGTATAAACAGTAGTAACATCATAAGGAATGTTAATAGATAACGTTTTAGTATGTACCAATCTAAGATTTTCACCTACTATAATCTTTTATCCATTTGTTTTACCATTTTATCTTTCCATGTTCTAAAATCTCCAGCAATAATATGCTTTCTAGCTTCTCTTACAAGCCACAAATAAAATCCGAGATTATGAATTGTAGCAATTTGTTTACCCAACAATTCATTAACTGTAAATAAATGTTTTAAATAAGCCTTACTATAATCTGTATCTACATAGGTGATTCCCATCTCATCAATTGGAGAAAAATCATCAGCCCATTTCTTATTTTTAATGTTTATAGTACCATGTGCTGTAAATAACATTCCGTTTCTCGCATTACGTGTTGGCATTACACAATCAAACATATCTACACCTAACGCAATATTTTCTAATATATTGATTGGAGTACCAACTCCCATAAGATATCTTGGTTTATCTTCTGGTA
>NZ_JAOARH010000016.1 GCF_025210595.1 Winogradskyella sp. | reverse complement strand
TAAGAATAGATATTCTGACAATGATTTAGAGAAATTCAGAGTTTTAATACAAGAGAAAATTGATAAAGCTGAGCACGATTTAGAGCTTATAAAAAGTGCCTACATGAATGATCATAACAATGGTACAGATGATACGTCTCCTACATTTAAAGCATTTGAAGAAGGAAGTGCTACGATGAGTAAAGAGGCTAATTCGGCTTTAGCTATCCGTCAAGAAAAATTTATTCGAGATTTAAAAAATGCCATGATTCGTATAGAAAATAAAACATACGGAGTTTGTAGAGTTACAGGAAAATTAATTAATCCAGAACGTCTTAAATTAGTGCCTCATGCTACACTAAGTATTGAAGCTAAGAACATGCAGAAGTAATTAATTCCCTGTGTAGGCAGGAATCTCTTAGAGATATTTTTAAAATTTTGAAACAACACTAATTAAATTTCTAGTGAAGGTTCAGAATGGAAAAATTAAATTAATAAAGAAGCCTTAAAATATATTTTTTAAGGCTTCTTTATTTGTAAGTTTATAGCGAGGAATTATTTGTAATAGTATTATAACATAAAAAGATTTTTACATTTTTGGTAAGTGATATGTCATTAAAGAAAGTTTCAATTATTATCATTATTATATTATTGATAGACCAAATCAGTAAAATATATATTAAAACAAATTTTTCGCTTGTTGATCGGCCAATACAAATATTGTCTTGGTTTGAGATTGTATTTGTTGAAAATGATGGCATGGCTTGGGGAGCAAAATTGAGCGATTTTTTCACCTTTATTTCAGATAAGTCAGCAAAGCTTATTTTAACCTTGTTTAGGATTGTTGCAGTAACAGCTATTGGGTTTTGGCTTGTTGATGTTATAAAGAAAGAGAAATCGAAAACATTAATTTTTGCTATTGCTATAATTTTTGCAGGTGCTTTGGGTAATATTATAGACTCAGTGTTTTATGGAATATTATTTGGCGATAGCACTTTTGAAGTAGCAACATTTTTACCAGAAGGAGGTGGTTATGCTGAAGTGTTTCATGGTAAGGTTGTAGATATGTTGCATTTCCCTATTTGGAGTGGTCGATTACCTGGATGGTTGCCGTTAATTGGTGGCAAATCCTTTTCGTTTTTTGATCCTGTTTTTAATGTCGCGGATGTTGCTATTAGTACAGGAATAGGAATTTTAATTGTGTTTAATAAAAAGGCTTTTAAAGAATCATCTAAAAGTGAAATATCACATTCGGAGTTACACAATAATCTAGCGTAACATCATTATTGTTTGTTTCAAAATGTTCTTTTTCAGTTTCAAAAAAAGATAAGCCTATTTTTAGGGTTTCGGGTTTGCAGTGGCTTAAAAACCTATCATAAAATCCTTTGCCATAGCCTACTCTGTTCCCTTTGTTATCAAATGCTAATAATGGTATAAATACTATATCTATTTGTGGTGTCGAAATTTCGATACCATCTATGGGTTCAGGAATGTTATAGTTGTTTTTTTTAATTTTAGTACTATCTGTAAGTAGATAGTGTGTCATAGAATAATCTTCAAAATTACTTTTAGAAATAACAATGTTTTTGTCCTTTCCTGCTAGAATATTTAAAATATATTCGGTATTTACTTCTTTTTGTTCTTCAATAGGTAAGAAGATATGGTAAAAAGATTTGTCCCATATATCTAATTGTAATAGTTTGTTTGCTATTGAAAGACTTAAATCTTCGATGCTTTCTGTAGAAAGTTCTTTTCTTAAGGTTTTATATTTTTTGCGAAGCTCTGATTTTGTCATTCTTCTAGTTTAGTTGATATATGAAAAATAGCATCACCTTGATAAATAATAGGTGATTTATTAACATTAAAAATATAGCCGTTATTAGGTGCTTTTACAAAGTGATTAAAGTTTCCGTAAGGATCTGTAATATTGCCTAAAACATCACCTTTTTTTACTTGGGTATTTACAGTTAAGTTAGCTTTAAACATACCAGAATGCTTAGCTCTAATCCATTTACTTTCTTGTATTTTTAAAACATTCTTTTTTGGTTCTGAGGCTTTAAATTTTCCGTTTAGCATCCCTAAATGATGTAATACGCGCTTAGTGCCGTTAACACCTGCATTGGTAATGGTATTACTAATGTTAAAGGATTTCCCACCTTCAAACAGTAACATAGGTATACCTAGTTTATAGCAAGTATGCCTAAAGGATTTGTTTAGGTTTTTAGCGTAATAAATAAATGGAGCTCCAAAAACTTGGGCCAATTCATTTAAAACAACATCATCTTTAGTAATACGAATTTGAGCAGCGTTAAAACGATCTGCACCTCCTGTATGAAAATCTAAAATTAAATCGGCATGAGGTACAATTTCTGTCATAAGTTTATGTGCCACTCTACTAGCTAAAGAGCCATTTTCGCCACCAGGAAAAACACGATTTAAATCTCTGCCATCAGGAAATTCACGATCCATATGTATAAATCCAAAAACATTAATTACAGGAATACAAATAATGGTCCCTTTTTTAGGTTTATTAATACCTTTTGCAATTATTTGACGAACAATTTCTACACCATTTACTTCATCTCCATGTATGCCAGCAGTTATTAATACGGTTGGTCCAGGTTTTTTAGAACGCTCAATAATTACCGGAACATCTATAGTGTTTTGGGTATGTAATTTTGCAACATTAAAACTAACTTTTGCACTCTCACCTAGTGCTACTTTTTCTCCAAGTATATGTAATACTTCTTTTTCACTCATACTCATTTCCCATAAAAAGGGAATCTCAATTTTATTAAAACTTAACTTCTATTACGTTCTATAAAGGTAATAATTGCTCTTGCAATATTTTTTCGTGTAGCTCCCTCTATGCCTTCTAATCCAGGAGTAGAATTTACTTCCATAATTAAAGGTCCTCTAGAAGATTGTAACATATCTACACCGCAAACAGGTAATTTTAATGCGCGAGAAGCTTTAATTGCTAATTTTAATTCTTCTTCAGAAAGACGAATTAAATTTGCACTACCTCCTCTGTGTAAATTAGAACGGAACTCACCCTCTCTTCCTTGTCGTTTCATGGCTCCAACAACTTGGCCATCTACAATAAGTGCTCTTAAATCTGCTCCTTTTGCCTCTGCTATATATTCTTGAACTAGTGCTCTGGCTTGTAGTCCATTAAAAGCCTCGAGTACAGATTCTGCAGCATTTCTAGATTCTGCCAAAACAACTCCAAGTCCTTGAGTACCTTCAAGTAATTTTATAATTACAGGAGGACCTCCAACATGATTTAAAACCTCTTCTACATCTCTCGAATAATTTGTGAAAACGGTTTTTGGCATACCAATACCAGCTTTAGATAAACGCTGAAAACTTCGCAATTTGTCTCTACTTCTTATAATAGCATCTGATGTTACTGTTGTAAAAACGTTCATCATTTCAAACTGTCTCACTACAGCACAGCCAAAAAAAGTAACTGAGGCTCCAATTCTAGGTATAATGGCGTCGACATAGTCTAAGTATCTGTCTTGGTAATAAATAGTGGGTTTTTCTTGTTCAATGATGATATCGCATTGCAAAGGATCAATAACTTCTATAATATGACCTCTGTTTTCACCTTCTTCAACAAGACGTCTTGTTGAATACAAGTTTTCATTTCTAGAGAGAATGACAATATTCATAGTAATACTTAAAGTGCCTAAAGTTAATAAGTATTTGTTGAAATAGAAATCATGGAAAAGATCTTATCATTAAATAATTCTTAAGCAATAGAATAACTATTGTTAACTTTAAAGACATATAACTCAAAACTTAGAACTTTTATCTACCTTTGATTTAATGTCAGAAACTTCACTAGAAATACAAATAAAAACTCTGCCCAATCAACCTGGAGTATATCAGTATTTTAATGCTGATGAAAAGCTAATCTATGTAGGTAAGGCTAAGGACATAAAAAAACGAGTAAGAAGTTATTTTACTAAGCATCATGATTATGGTAAAACACGAGTTTTAGTAAAAAATATAGCATCTGTAAAGCATATTGTTGTAGAGACAGAAAATGATGCGCTTTTGCTTGAAAATAATCTTATTAAAAAATATCAGCCGAAGTATAATGTTATGCTTAAGGATGATAAAACCTATCCTTGGTTGTGTATAAAAAACGAACCTTTCCCACGTATTTTTCCTACGAGAAGACATATTAAGGATGGTTCAGAATATTTTGGGCCATATACAAGTATGAAAACCATAAATACGCTTCTAGATCTTATAAAGAGTGTTTATTCTCTAAGAACTTGTAATACGCGTATTACAACTGAAAAATTAGCAAAAGAAAATCTTAAACCTTGTTTGGGATATCATATAAATGCGTGTAATGGTGCCTGTGCAGGATTTGTAAAAGAAGAAGATTATACAGAAACATTAAATAGTGTTAGGCAAATTGTAAAAGGAAATTTTAAAGATTCGTTACAGCAATTTAGAGTTCAAATGAAGCAGCATGCCGAAGCTATGCAGTTTGAAGATGCTCAAAGAATAAAGGAAAAACTCGAAATTTTAGAAAATTATCAGGT
>NZ_JAOARH010000117.1 GCF_025210595.1 Winogradskyella sp. | reverse complement strand
TCTTGAGATTTTAGGTCCACCAGATTCTAAATCTAGTTCTAAAAAAGATGCATTTATATATAATATTGGCGATCCACCAAGTTTTTTTCCATCACAAAAAGAGTATTTGTTTGTTGTTTTTAATAATGAACAGGTAGATAAGGTGACTTTGGCAGTTGATTGATAATATTGGTGTTTGTCAATAATACAAGGCTTATACTGACAAAATTTCTTAACTTAAATTTGGCGCATTATTTGCTATGCATTTAGTACATTTACATTACAAAACTTAAATTATGAATATAGAATATTTGATATTAATTGGTGCAATTACTTTGATGAGTTGGATAGTTAGTAGTACGCTTAAACGAAAGTTTGCTAAATACTCTAAAATTCAACTTCGCAATGGTTTAAGTGGTAGAGAGATTGCTGAAAAAATGTTGGCAGATAATGGTATTTATGATGTTGAGGTAATTTCTACTCCAGGTCAATTAACAGACCATTACAATCCAAAAAACAAAACAGTTAATCTAAGTGAAGCGGTTTATAATCAGCGTAATGCTGCGGCTGCGGCTGTAGCTGCTCACGAAGTTGGCCATGCTGTACAGCATGCTCAGGCATATAGTTATTTACAAATGCGTTCGCAATTAGTACCAATTGTTAGTGTTACTTCTGGTATGTCGCAATGGGTAGTTATTGGTGGTCTTGTATTAGGTGCAGCTGCTGGTGTAGGTTTTGGATATTGGGTTGCCGTAGCTGGTTTAGTTATGATGGGATTTGCAACATTATTTAGTTTTATAACCTTGCCTGTAGAATATGATGCAAGTAATAGAGCATTAGCTTGGTTAAAATCAAAAAACATGGTAACACCAGATGAATATAAAGGTTCTGAAGATGCTTTAAAATGGGCAGCAAGAACTTACTTAGTCGCTGCTATTGGTGCATTAGCTTCTTTGCTTTATTGGGCATTACAAGTTTTTGGAGGTAGAGATTAACAAATTTCTACGAAAGTAGAAATCTCATAATAGTAAAAGCTCTGATTTCTCAGAGCTTTTTTTATATTTTAATTTGTCTATTAATCTGTTGCTGTAATGAAATAAATGTTTCTGTTCTTGAGACTCCTTTAATAGCTTGAATTTGAGTATTAAGCAGATGCATTAAATGCTCATTGTCTTTAGAAAGAATTTTTATAAAAACACTCCATTCGCCAGTGGTATAATGACATTCAATAACCTCTGGTACACGTTGCAGTTGTTTTACAGCTTCAGGATTACTAACGGCTTTATCTAAATAAACACCAACAAAAGCCATCGTTGTGTAGCCTAAAATTTTTGGATTGATAATGAATTTAGAGCCAGCTAACAATCCAGATTTTTCTAGTTTTTTTAACCGTTGATGAATTGCAGCTCCAGAAATACCAACATTACGAGCAATCTCTAAAATTGGTGTTCTGGCATCTTCCATTAAAGCTCTTAGTATTTTTTTATCAATACCATCGATAAAGATGCCTTTTTCATTTACTTTCATCTAAAACAATTTTTCATTATTATAATTTAGTAAAAATAGAGTCTTGTACTAAAATTAATAAATAGATTTTAAATGTATGCTTATTGTTCTGTGTTTAAAGGGTTGTAGCCTAGATATGGTACTTCTTTTTCTGTGAATTTCACTCCGTAAGTTTCTAATTCTTCAAGTATTGGTGTGTAAACTTCTTCAGAAATTGGAATCTGTACACCAGGTGTTGTTATTTTACCATTTAAGATGTCTAATGTAGCCATTGCTACAGGTAAACCTACAGTTTTTGCCATTGCTGTGTATGTTTGATCTTCACCAACAACAACCATTGTGGCATCTATTTGATGTTTTTTACCATTGAGCTCATAACCAAATTTATGGTACATTACAATCATGTCCTTGTCATCTGCATCAAGTGTCCAACTGTCCATTAATATTTTTTGAAGAATTTGAGCAGGAGTCGCTTTGTTTAAACCTACCATTTTGTTTGGGTTAAAAATATCGAGTTCTAAAAATTTATCCCAAACAATATCATCCTGATCTATTTTTAGAGCATGTCTAAACTTTAACTCTACAGAATCTGTAGGGCTGTAAGGTAAAAAGGCATTAACAAAATCACGATAACTCATATTAGCACTATCATCAATAGTGTAACTGTCATCAGTCATTCCTAATTGAACAAAAACGTGCCAAGCTCTACTAAAACCAACACGTCTCATAGTGCCTCTGTATAAAGTCTCTGCATGGTCTAAGCCATATACATGTTGGTATTTTAAAGAATCTCTATTAGCATAAGCTTCAAAACGTCCATAACTATCAATTTCTAAAAACTCAGTTCTTCTAAATAGACGATGGTAAGGAATATACTTAAACTGGTTTTCTTGCAAAAATTTAGCAGCTCCACCTTGTCCTGCAACTACAACATTTCTTGGGTTCCAAGTAAATTTATAATTCCATAAGTTGTCATCACTTTCAGGAGCAACTAGGCCACCAGTAAACGATTCAAATAAAATCATTTTTCCACCATTATTTCTAATGCGATCAATAACTTGCATTGCACTCATATGGTCAATACCTGGATCAACACCTATTTCGTTCATAAAAATGAGGTCGTTAGCTTTAGCATCTGCATCTAAAGCTTGCATTTCGTCACTTACATAAGATGCAGTTACCATGTGTTTTTTATAGGTAACACAATCTTTTGCGACTTCTATGTGGAAACGTGCAGGTAACATGGATACTACAATATCAGCATTTTTAACAGCTGCAATTCTAGATTCAGGATTAAAAACATCTAAGTGTATTATGCTAAAGTTTTTGTGCTCGCCTACAAGTTTTTTTGCATTATCTACATTAAGATCTCCTATTGTAATTTGAAGATTTTCAGATTCTGATTTATCACGTAAATATTTTATAAGGTATGATGATGATTTTCCTGCACCAATAATTAAAATCTTTCGCATAGTTTAGTATAGATTTTTCTTTTTTAGCAGTCGAAAAACTTAAAAATAAGAATTCAGAAAAGATATTTCGACTGTTCTAAAAGAGGTCATTTATAATTTAGGGTTTTTAGAATTCTTGAGTTAATTTTGTAAAGCACGAATGTAATAAATACCCAAAGCAAAAGAAACCAAAAAACCATTTTTACTTATGAACAAAAAAATATTAATTACAGGTTCAATTCTAGGTGCACTTGGAATCATTTTAGGCGCTTATGCTGCTCATGGTTTAGGGAAAATAGTGGATGCTGATGCTGTGAAAACTTTTGAAACAGGTGTGCGTTATCAAATTTATCATGCTTTTTTCCTGTTAATTTTAGGAGGAACTTCTTTTGTGAAATCTGGTGCTAAAAAAATAATATTTTATCTAGTGTTAATTGGGTTAATATTCTTCTCAGGATCAATTTATGGGTTGGCTACAAATGAGCTTTCTGGCTTTGATTTTAAGACAATTGCAATGATTACACCAATTGGTGGCTTGTTGTTAATTGCAGCTTGGATTGTGATGTTGATTGGTATTATAAGAAATAAGAAGATTAATAGCATTTAGCAACGTGTTTTTAAAATAAAATTATAATTTTGTAGCTTAAACAACACAAAAATTATGGTAAACCATACACCTTCGACGAAATCGATTTCGTTAGATAAATACGGCATTAAAGATGCACAAATACACTATCAATTAGAGCCTAAAGATCTTCAAGCCATTACTTTAGAAAAAGGTATGGGTAAGGAGACACAAAACGGAACTTTAGCAATTAATACAGGTAAATTTACAGGACGATCTCCAGAGGATCGTTTTTTAGTAAAAGACGATTATACTAAAGATCATATTTGGTGGGGAAAATCAAATAAAGCTATATCTCCAGAACACTTCGACTATTTACAAAAAGAAGTAGAGAATTATTTAAGCGGAAAAGAAATTTTTGTAAGAGATGGATATGTTTGCGCAGATCCTAATTACAAAATGAATGTTAGAACTGTGACAGAATATCCATGGTCTAACATGTTTATATACAATATGTTTTTAAGACCTTCAGAAGAAGAATTAAAGAATTTTGAAGAAGAATGGTTGGTGCTTTGTGCTCCAGGATATGAATGTCCAGATCCTGAAAATCATGGATTAAGACAGGCAAACTTTTCTATTCTTAATTTTACTAAGAAAGTTGCTTTAGTAGGTGGTTCTGCTTATACAGGTGAAATGAAAAAAGGTATTTTTACAGCCTTAAACTTTATTTTACCAGTAGAGAAGAATGTATTGCCAATGCACTGTTCTGCTAATGTGAGTGAAGATGGTGAAACTGCTATTTTCTTTGGTCTTTCAGGCACAGGTAAAACGACATTATCTACAGATCCTAATCGTAAATTAATTGGTGATGATGAGCATGGGTGGACTTCAGAAAATTCTATTTTTAATTTTGAAGGCGGATGCTATGCTAAAGCCATTGATTTATCTGAAGAAAAAGAGCCAGATATTTATAGAGCTATTAAGCCTGGAGCCATTTTAGAAAATATAATTTTTAAAGATAATGGTGAAGTAGATTACTACGACAGTTCTATTACTCAAAACACAAGGGTAAGTTATCCTATTTATCATATAGATAATATTAAAACACCGTCGTATGCTTCTAATCCTAAGAATATTTTCTTCTTAACAGCAGATGCTTTTGGTGTTTTGCCTCCAATATCTAAATTAACACCAGGTCAAGCAGCATATCATTTTATTTCAGGATATACTGCTAAAGTTGCAGGTACTGAAGCAGGTGTTGTAGAACCACAACCATCATTTTCTGCATGTTTTGGTGCACCATTTATGCCGTTGCATCCAACAAAATATGCTGAGATGCTAAGTAAGAAAATGCAAGAAGCAGGTGTTAACGTATGGTTAGTTAATACGGGTTGGACAGGTGGTCCTTACGGAGTAGGATCTCGTATGAAGTTGAAATATACAAGAGCAATGATTACTGCTGCTATGAATGGTGAATTAGACAATGTTGACTATAGAGATCACTCTGTATTTAAAGTTGCTATACCTAATTCTTGTCCTAATGTACCAAATGAAGTATTAAGTCCAAGGGAAACTTGGAATGATGATGAGGGTTATTATGCTACAGCAAACAAATTATCTAAGTTCTTCCAAGATAACTTTAAGCAATTTGAAGAGTATGCTAACGATGAAATTATGGCAGCTGCTCCTATAGTGAAATAATGATTATAAATTTAATCACGTACAAAAAAAGCGATTCTAATTTTAGAATCGCTTTTTTTTATTCTTTAATGTAGTCTTTAGATTATTTTCCCTTATTAACTTCGTCAATATACTTTTGTAATGCCATAGTCATAGAAGGAGTTTCTGGTGTTGGTGCTGATATATCAACGCGCAATCCTTTTTCCTTAACGGCTTTAACTGTTGTGTTTCCAAACACAGCAATACGCGTATTGTTTTGTTTGAAATCTGGGAAATTATGAAATAAAGATTCGATTCCAGAAGGACTAAAAAATACTAATATATCATAATATACATCTGCTAAATCAGACAAATCACTAATTACAGTTTTGTAAAACGTAGCTTGTTTCCAATCCACTTTTAATTTATCTAAAGTTTCAGGTATAATAGGCTTTACTTTATCTGTAGTAGGTAGCAAAAATTTTTCATCCTTGTACTTTTTAATTAAAGGAATTAAGTCTGCAAATGTACGTTTGCCTACGTAAATTTTACGCTTTCTATAAACAACATATTTTTGTAGATAATAAGCAACAGCTTCAGATTGACAAAAATATTTCATTGTATCTGGTACTTTAAAACGCATTTCGTCTGCTATTCTAAAGAAATGATCTACAGAATTTCTACTGGTTAAAATAATAGCGGAGAATTTGCTAAGATCTATTTTTTGTTGTCTTATTTCTTTAGCAGAAACACCTTCTACATGAATAAAAGGTCTAAAATCAACTTTAACTTTTTGCTTTTCTTGTAGGTCAAAGTATGGCGAATTCTCTATTTTGGGCTCTGGTTGCGATACTAAAATCGTTTTCACTTTCATACGTAAACACTTTTTGTTTTAAACGTTATACTCGCTAATTACCTTATATAAAAGTATATAAGGTGCGATTTCGAGAGCGCAAAGATACAATAAAAAATAGAAAAAATTGGGGTTTATGGCTTTTTGATGGTTTTTAAATGAAGTAATAAACCCAATACAGTTGATTAAACAAATTAATATAAAAGCTATTATAATGATAATTTTTGTGTCTATTTTAGTATAGAGTATCAATGGATTAGTGATGATTAAGACTAAGCCAGAATAGTTAAGAAATGTAATTTTTTGAAACAAATAACTATCAATAATACTGTCAATTTCAAAAAGACTACCAATAAGACGCTCTAATAGCGTCTTTATGATAACTATTGCAGAAACTGCTAAAATCAATTTTAAAAAGGAGACCAATTCAAAGGTTAAAGGATCTATAAATGTAGAATAAGAAAAATGCAAGAATATGCTTGCTGAAAGAGCTAAATTAATAAACAATAACCCGTCAAAAGGATCTATAAATTTTTGGTTCTTACTGTAAATATTTAAATATTTAGAATTACCTATAATTGATATAAAATCACTAAATCGAATTGTGTTTAGATATTTAGCAGCTGTGAGCGCTAAAACTCCAAAGATTGTACATACGGTAAACCACTCGTGAGTAATAAAATTCCTCATAGTGCTAATTTATAAAGAAAATAAAGGGTAACATAATTAAAATCTTAATAAACCTATAACAGTTAATAATGCATTAAATATTTTACATTTGTCAAAATTCTATCAGTAACGCGTATACGCGTTTTAAAAGTATGTAAATGTCTGACGCACTTGTCATAATCCCAACTTATAACGAGATTGAAAATATCGAAGCAATTCTTAGAGTTGTTTTTTCACAAGAAAAAGATTTTCATGTTTTAGTAGTGGATGATAATTCACCAGATAAGACAGCAGTAATGGTTAAAAATTTGCAGACTGAATTTGCAAACAAACTCCATTTATTACAGCGTAAAAATAAAAATGGATTAGGTGCAGCTTATATTGCTGGTTTTGAATGGGCTTTGCAAAAATCTTACCAGTATATTTTTGAGATGGATGCTGATTTTTCGCATAATCCAAAAGATCTGACTAGACTGTATAAAGCTTGTGCTGAAGATGGAGCAGATGTTTCTGTTGGCTCAAGATATGTAAAAGGCATAACAGTGGTTAATTGGCCAATGTCTAGGATACTTTTATCTTATGGTGCTTCAAGGTATGTGAGGTTAATAACCGGAATGGAGGTTAAAGATTCTACAGCCGGATTTATTTGTTACAAGCGAGAAGTGCTAGAAGCTATAGATTTAAACAAAGTGAAATTTGTAGGTTATGCATTTCAAATTGAAATGAAATTTAAAGCCTATAAAAAAGGCTTTAATATTGTAGAAATTCCTGTTATTTTTAAAGATAGAGTTAAAGGAAAATCAAAAATGAGTGGCAGTATTATTTATGAAGCTATTTTTGGTGTAATTAGTTTAAAATTAAAAAGTTTATTTGCTAAATAGGTATGATGAAAAGACAAACTATAATTAAAAACGCTAAGATTGTCAATGAAGGGCAAATCATTGAAGGAGATATCCTTATAGAAGATGATGTTATAAAAGAAATTGCATCAACGATAAGTATTAAGTCTGCAAATACAGTAATTATAGATGCTGAGGGTAACTATGTCTTACCAGGTATGATTGATGATCAGGTGCATTTTAGAGAGCCAGGACTTACACACAAAGCAAATATAGAAACTGAATCTAAGGCAGCTTTAGCAGGAGGAATTACGTCGTTTATTGAAATGCCCAACACCAATCCTCAGACAACAACAATAGAAAAACTCGAAGAAAAGTTTGAGATTGCATCTAATACATCCTATGCTAATTATTCGTTTATGTTTGGCGGTACTAATGATAATTTAGATGAAATTTTAAAAATAGATACTAAAACTGTAGCAGGTCTAAAATTGTTTTTGGGTTCTTCTACAGGAAATATGTTGGTTGATAATCCTGAGGTGTTAGAGAAAATCTTTTCTAGTACAGATATGGTCATTTCGGTACATTGCGAAGATGAAGCTACAATACGAGAGAATTTAGCAAAGCATAAAGCTGAGTATGGAGATGATATTCCTATGGAAAAACATCCTATTATTAGAAGCGAAGAAGCGTGTTATTTGTCTTCGTCTAAAGCTATAGAATTAGCCAAAAAAACTGGCGCAAGATTACATGTATTTCATCTGTCTACAGGAAAAGAAACGAATCTATTCAGTAATAAAGTGCCCCTAAAAGATAAAAAAATTACGGCAGAGGTTTGTATACATCACTTATGGTTTTCAGATGAAGATTATGCTAAAAAAGGGAGTCATATTAAATGGAATCCTGCTGTGAAAACTTCAAAAGATAGAGAGCAGCTTTTAAAAGCCTTGTTAGATGATAGAATTGACGTTATTGCAACAGACCATGCACCACATACAATTGAAGAAAAAAATAATCCATATACAAGTGCACCTTCTGGCGGACCATTAGTACAACATGCATTAGTGGCTTTACTAGAGATGTACCATCAAGGGAAAATTTCAATTGAAAAAATTGTAGAAAAGGCGTGTCATAATCCTGCAATACTGTTTGATGTAGAAAAAAGAGGCTACATCAAAGAAGGATATTATGCAGATTTAGTGATTGTAGATGTTAACAATCCCTGGACAGTAAATAAAGATAATATTTTATACAAATGTGGTTGGTCTCCTTTTGAAGGTAATACATTTAAAAGTAGAGTAACTCATACTATTGTTAATGGACAACTAGTTTATAACAATTTTAAAGTTTTAGGAGTTAAAGCAGCACGACGATTAACTTTTGATAGATGAAACAGGTAATTTACATAGTAATTTTATTGGTTTTATTTTCTTCTTGCGATACGCAAGGCAAACCAAAGAAACCAGATAATCTTATAGGTAAAGATAAAATGGAAAACATTTTATACGACCTATATGTTATTAATGCTGCAAAAGGAGTTAATCGAAAACTATTAGAAACAAAAGGAATAGTACCCGAAACTTATGTTTTAAAAAAGCACGAGATAGATAGTGCTCAGTTTGCCGATAGTAATGCTTATTATGCTTTTGATCCAGACCTATATAAGAGTATAGTTGAGAAAGTGAAAGTTAGATTAGAAAAAGAGAAAAAAGCGTTTGAAGCAATAGAAAAAAATGAAGTAAAAACTTCAAAACGGAAAAGAGATTCCATAAGAAAAGCTAAGAAACAAAAAAATGACTCAATTAATAAAGTTTTAAAAAAAGCAGTTAAAAATTAGTCTTAATTCTTTAAATCTCTGAGGTATAATTGACAGATTTCTTTTATAGAATGGTCAATTGGTTTAAACTCAAAATCTAATTCATTTTTTAATTTGCTGTTATCATATTTTGAAATATTTACCGCAGATTTAGAAGTTTGTTTAGATAAGCTTCGACGCGATTTAAATAATTTATGCTTTAGCCAGTCTAGACGCCAAGCTAAATTCAATAACCAAGGTTTAGCTTCTTTTTGAGGTGGTTTTACATTAAGTTCATATGCTACTTTGTATTGAAAATCTTTAAAGCTAAGGTTTTCTGAAACTAAAATGTATTTTTCATCTTTTATAACGCTGTTCATTAATTTTATCATGATGTTTACTACATCAAATACATCTACATAACCTGTGATTCCGTTTACATAGTAAGACATACCGTCCTTAATTTTCTTAAACAAATGTCCGCTACTTCCGCCATCCCAATAACCTGCACCAAGAACAATTCCTGGATTTACCATGACCACATCAAGTCCTTCTTGTGATCCACGCCAAACTTCTAGCTCAGCACCATATTTAGTGATCGCATAGACATTATTGTCGTCTTCAGGATTCCATGCAGTTTCTTCATTAATTAATTTTTCAGGATTTTCATGATGCCCAATTGTAGCAATAGAGCTAACATAGCATAGCTTTTTAACAGAGTTGCTAATGCATAAATTAACAATATTAGCAGTTCCTCCAATATTTATTCGTCTCAGTTGATGATACTTGTCGGGCTCAAAAGACACAAACGCGGCGCAATGATAAACGTGAGTTATATCTCTAAAAGCACTTTGGAGTTTAGGAATATCATTTAGATCTGCTTCAACCCAGTCAATAGTATTAAATAGAGTTTCAGCATCATTAGAAAAATAAGAAAACACATGGGCAACACGCTTTAAGGTTTTTTCTCTTCTGTAAATAGCACGTACCTTTTCACCATTGCTTATTAATCTGTAAAGCAAATGAGCTCCAACTAATCCTGTTCCACCTGTAACTAATACCATCTATAACTTTTCCTTTTAATATGTTGTGTGCTTACTTAAAATAGACGGAGTAAAATTACGTTAAAATTGTCTTTTGTCTTTTAAAGTGGAAACATATCTTTGCCTAAAACCGAATTATAATTATCTAACATGATGGGAAAGAATTTTGTTGAAGAATTACAATGGAGAGGCATGTTGCACCAAAGTATGCCAGGAGTAGAAGAACATTTGTCTGAAGCCATGCGAAGCGCTTATGTAGGTATAGATCCTACCGCAGATTCTTTACATATTGGGCATTTGGTAAGTGTTATGATGTTACGTCATTTTCAGTTAGCAGGACATAAACCTTATGCTTTGGTTGGTGGTGCTACAGGTATGATTGGTGATCCTTCAGGGAAATCTAATGAGCGTAATTTATTAGACGAAAAAACCTTACGTCATAACCAAGATGCTATAAAAAAACAACTTTCTAGATTTTTAGATTTTGAAAGTGATGCTAGTAACGCTGCAGTTTTAGTGAATAATTATGACTGGATGAAGGAATTCTCATTTTTAGAATTTATTAGAGACGTTGGTAAGCATATTACGGTTAATTACATGATGGCAAAAGATTCTGTAAAGAAGCGTTTGTCTACAGAATCTAAGGAGGGTATGTCATTTACTGAGTTTACTTATCAATTAGTACAAGGTTATGATTTTTTGCATTTATACAAAGAAAGCGATTGTACTGTGCAAATGGGAGGTAGTGATCAATGGGGAAATATTACCACAGGTACCGAATTAATTAGACGTATTGGTGGTGGTAAAGGTTATGCTTTAACCTGTCCTTTAATTACCAAAGCAGATGGTACTAAATTTGGAAAAACCGAAGGAGGTAATATTTGGTTAGATGCTAAAAGAACTTCTCCTTACAAATTTTACCAGTATTGGTTAAATTCTAGTGATGAAGATGCAGAAAAATATATTAAGATTTTTACATTTTTAGACGAAAGTGAAATTAGTGATATTGCTAAAACACATAGTGAAGCACCTCATTTAAGAACTTTACAAAAGAAATTAGCCGAGGAAATCACAATTATGGTACACTCAAAAGAAGATTTTGAAAACGCAGCCAAAGCTTCAAATATATTGTTTAGTAAATCTTTTAAAGAAGATATTCAAACTCTAGATGAAGCTACATTTTTAGATGTTTTTGAAGGTGTCCCACAGTCACATATACCTATGTCCGAGTTTAATGAAGGTTTAGATATGATAGGCGCTTTAGCAGCCAAAACTAATTTTTTAAAATCTAATGGAGAAGCTAGACGTGCTTTAAAAGAAAATTCTATTTCTGTTAATAAGGAAAAGGTAAAAGAAGATTACAAATTATCTTCGGATGATTTAATTAATGACAAATATATTATCATTAATAAGGGCAAGAAGAATACTTATATTATTAAAATAGTATAAAAAAGTGCCCAAAATCTCTTTTGGGCACCTCTAACCAATCAATCAACTATTGAAAAATCCTTCTTTTTCTATAGCACCACATTAGTCGTAAGATTGATTGATTCCTTACAATGCCATTAAATTACATCCACGAATATCTGAGTTGTCAAATCTTCCGATGATTTCAAATTTTTGATTTTCAAGGGTTTTGCCTAAATCTTGAGTGGCAATAAAAGCACAAGAATTTATATTAGCTAAATCAATAATATTGATGCCTCCTGTTTTATTTGATGGTTGTATAGACAAGGCATCTTCAGTATCTCGTGTTAAAACTTTCATCCAAGGTGGACATTCAAAAATACCATTTCCCATTGAGTAAGCTTGGCTCAAAAGTTCAGTCATACCATACTCGCTATGTATTTCATTTACTCCAAAACCAATTTTGAGTCTTTTGTGTAATTCTTGTCTAATAATTTCTTTTCTTTTGCCCTTCATACCACCAGTTTCCATAATTATGGTGTGTTTTAAGTTAAAGGAAAACTGTTCAACTAAATCTAGTAGTGCAAAAGACACACCAATTAGTATTGTTTTTTGTCCTTTGGTTTCTAGTTGATGTAATGTTTTAGAAAGATCTTCTAAATTGTTGAGATAAAAACCGCTTTCAGTACGATTAGATTTTTGTATTAAATCGTTCACCATGTATATAAGCGAAGAACCATCTCGTTCAAGATAAGAAGGTAATAAAGCTAAAATAACGTAGTTTTCTATGTTATCATAAAAATGATGAAAGCCTTTAAAGTAGCTTTCTTCGTAAATATCTAAATTGGTAATTAAATGTTTGCTTGTTGTACTTCCTGTAGTGCCAGAACTGGTAAAAACTTTTTTAATAGCAGTTTTGCTAGATAAGATGTTATGACTTTTAAAAAACTGTATTGGTAAAAATGGAATGTCTTCTATATATTTTACATCAACAGGATGTTTATAAAGCAAATCACAAAATGAGCGATATACTGAGTTGTGTTTAAATTGAAATCTAAAAATATCTAATGCAAGTGCATTAAATTCAGCATCCGATGTTATGTTAAAAATAGCGTCTTTAGATATCATGTTGTAAAAATATAGAAAATAAAAAAGCGTAGCTAAAAGTAGCTACGCTTTAGGTATAAATTAAAACAATGATTATCTAACAACTAATTTTTTAGTAGTAGAAGTATTGTTTTGAGTAATTTTTAAGATGTAAACTCCTTTGTTTAAAGAAGAAACATTTAAGGTATTATTGATTAAAGTTTCATTTTTTACCTGCTTACCAAGAATATCAAAAACCTGTACATTCATTACATCGCTATTAGATGAAGTAATTGTTACAAAGCCTGTGTTAGTTGGGTTAGGGTAGATTGAGAATGAAGCCGATTCAAAGTTATTTGTAGATAATACAGGAACACTAAAATCTGCTGCATCTCTAGCAGTTAAATAATAAGCATTACCACTTCTTTCATTAACAATACCTGTAATGTCTGTTGGTACAGTTGGTACAGCAGCACCTTGGTCTGCATAGTCTGCACTAAAGAACGTAGATCTAAAATCAAACATATCGCCGCCTTGATCCATGCTGTGAACAGAACCACCACTAAAGTTAGCTGTAGTGTTATCCATAGTAACTCCTGTTACTTGTACAAGTTCTGATTCATAATCTTCAGGGTTATTAGTTAAATCTGATAAAGAAACAGCTTGAGGTGTTAATGTGTTTCCAGTCGAAGTAGCTGCACCTGAATCTTCTGATGGTCTAAATTGTATCATACCGCCAAATTCATCTAGTTCACCAACGATACCAGTAATACCATCACCTATAGTGTAAGAAGTTGTAATATTTCCAGCTGTGTCATCAATTAAAATTGCACCAGTTGCATCTTCAATAAACTTTTGGTTTCTGAAAGATTGTTGGTATGTTAATAAAGCTTCACCAGTTAATTCGTAAAATTCACCTTGAGTTCCTGCTCTTAATGCTGCGATATTAGCAACTTGTGTTACAGATTCTACATTAAAAGTTATTTGGTCAGAATCTAATACGCCACCATCAACGAGTTCAATTAATACTGTGTAAGATTGTCCATCCATTGTTGTAACATTATATGGATTGTCTGTAGTGGTTACAGGAGTTCCGCCATTAACAGTTACATTAATAGTTGCAGTTCCTGGCGCATTTACAACAGTATAAGCAACATCTACAGACATTGTTCCTGGTGCGAAAGAAGCCATATCAGAAGGTGACGTTATAGTTAAGCTAGCAGTATTTACAGTTGAGAACGACTGACCAGTATTTACCATGCCAGATGATTCGGTTGTAGGACCACTCCAAGTAAATTCTTCGTACACGTCTCCTGTTCCTGTTAATTGTAAAGATTCGCCTATAGGAGTGCCACTAGTTTCAGAAACTCCAATATCAATAGATGTCATACCATCAGCAGGACCTCCAGAAGCGGTTAAAGAGCCTTCGTAGCTTATAAACTGAACAACAGCACCCATGTCATCTACTAAAGCAATGGCGTCTGGTGCTCCATTTTGAAAAGTATTTGCTGCAAAAATAAAACCTAATGTACCATAGCCATTATCTTGATCTGGAATAGTACCTGATAAGTTTTCAGTACCGTAAGAAGATCCATTAGATCCGTTATATTTCTCAATGGTCCATCCTGTTAAATCTGTACCAGCAGGTCCAGCAATTTCTATACCTTCATCTACATCGCCACCTGCATTGTCGTAGTGTAGCTCATTGATAAAGACAGTTGTCTGAGCAAAAGAAGATGCTCCTAGCATTAAAGCAATAAATAAAAAGTAAAGTTTTTTCATAATCGGTTTAAAAAAAATTAGGCTGTAAATATACTAACAATAAGTGAGTATTTACAGAGCTTTTTATTAACAACATCCTTTTTTACAATAAGTTAACATATTGCTTGTGTGAGTTTTTTCATTTTCAATAGTTTGTGGTTTTAATGTTAGATAATTGTTATCAATTTTAATTACATGCTTACATCAAAAGATATATTTTATCTTTACGCTAGCTTAAAATTATCTTAACAGTGAAAAAAAAAGATATTAAGATATTATTGGTAGATGACGAACCAGATATCTTAGAAATAGTAGGTTATAATTTATCTTCAGAAGGATATCAGGTTATAACTGGTGAAAATGGTGTTGAAGCAATTGAAAAAGCTAAAAAGCACAAACCACACCTAATTATATTAGACGTTATGATGCCTAAGATGGATGGTGTTGAAGCTTGTGAGCGTATTCGTCAGGACTCTAAACTCAATAATACTATTATTACCTTCTTAACAGCACGAGGCGAAGATTATTCTCAGGTAGCTGGTTTTGATGCTGGTGCTGATGATTATATCACAAAGCCAATTAAGCCTAAAGTGCTTGTTAGTAAGGTTAAAGCATTATTAAGACGACTAAAAGAAACAGATAATTCTAGTGAATTATTAAAAATAGGAGATCTAATAATCAATAGAGAAGAGTACAAAATCACTAAAAAAGGTGAAGAAATTCTATTACCTAGAAAAGAGTTTGAATTATTATATTTGTTAGCAACCAAGCCTGGTAAAGTGTTTAAACGAGAAGAGATCTTAGATAAAGTCTGGGGAAATGAAGTTGTTGTAGGCGGAAGAACCATTGATGTTCATATTAGAAAGCTTCGCGAAAAAATAGGTGATAAATCCTTTAAAACTGTGAAAGGTGTTGGTTACAAGTTTGTTGACTAAATGTATAGAATAAGACTAAAAAAATCATATAAATTTGCTCTTAGAACATCTTTATATGTAACGTTTTTTGCAACACTCCTTGTGAGTGTTTTTTTATATTACTACCATTCATTTAATTGGCAAGTAGTATTCTTTCCTATTATATGCTTTTCATTATGTTTTTTAATTATACAGTATAGAGTTGAGCATTTTATCTACAGAAGAGTAAAAAAAATATATGATGATCTAACCCTTTTAGAGTCTACAAGTTTAAGACAACAGCCCATAACAACAGATATGGGAACTCTAACAAAGGAAATAGATAAGTATGCAAGAGATAAAAAGTTAGAGATAGAAACTTTAAAGGTTAGGGAAGAATATCGTAAAGAATTTATTGGTAATGTTTCTCACGAGCTTAAAACGCCTTTATTTACTGTTCAAGGTTATATAGATACGCTTTTAGATGGTGGTATTGAAGATGAAAAAATTAGAGATAAATATCTTTACCGAGCGAGTAAAGGAGTAGAGCGATTAACATACATTATTAAAGATTTAGATATGATTACCAAATTAGAAGTTGGTGATCTGAGTCTAAACAAAGAAAGTTTTGATATAGTAAAGTTGGTGCAAAATGTTTTTGAACTTTTTGAAATGAAAGCAGCAAAAAAACAAATTACACTAACATTTGATATTGAGTATCCTAATCCTATAATGGTATATGCCGATGAAGAAAGAATTCAGCAAGTATTAACAAACCTAATTGTAAATTCTATTAAATACGGTAGGGAAAAAGGAACTACTGAAGTTAGTATAGAAAATCTTATTAAAAATAAAGCCATTATTAGAGTGACAGATAATGGCGAAGGTATACAAAAAGAGAATGTGCCTAGATTGTTTGAGCGTTTTTACAGAGTAAGTAAGACTGGGTCTCGAAAAGAAGGTGGTTCTGGTTTAGGATTGTCTATCGTTAAACACATTATAGAAGCACACGAAGAAAGAATATATGTTGAAAGTGAATTGGGAGTTGGTAGCGAATTTTCTTTTACTCTAGAAAAGACGAAATAGATTTTTGTAATTTAAGTCGTATTGTAGATACTTAAATCCAGTGTAGTTTTCAATATTGTTTAACATTTCAATTTTAAAGTCTTTTTGCTTGCAAGTAGGTGCTATTTGTTCTTTTTCAAATCTCTTTGCTAAATATTCTTGTTCAAATTGCCCTGGAGTTGGAATTAAAAAAGCTTTTTTTTCGAGCTTAGCATAATCCATTATAGAAGTATAGCCAGATCTACTTATAACAAGATCACTTTCATTTAGTGCGTTTTCTAATTCCTCACTAGTCATAAAATTATATGATGTAATAGTATTTGTTTCAGCTTTATATTGTTCTTTTTCAATGACACCTTTTACAAAACAAGCATTACCATTATAAGATTCTAATTCTTTTAGAAGTTTTATTTCAAGATAAGTACGTTGAGGTTCAGGTCCAGATAAAACAACTAGGAGGTCATATTTTTTGTCTTTTTTCTGTTTGTTAAACCGACTTAAAGGACCTAAATATTTTACAGAAGATTGATAAGTTTTGATATGGCCTAAATCACCACTCAAATTTTTTATTCCGATGTGGTCTGGTACCCAACATTCATCAAATTTAGAAATGATTTTTTGATGTAATTTAGAGCTTAACCATGTCGTATTGCCACTTAATACGCGCAATTGATGCGTAATAAATACAGAAGGAATATGTCTGTCTCTTACGCCAAATCTATTATCGGAAATAATGCCTGAAATATTCTCAGTCCTTACTAGGCTTTCTGTGACTTTTTTTTCTCTTTTAATGGTTTTGAGTAAGCTAGGCGAGTCTTTAATTAATTTAAATTTGAAACTATTGGCTTTCTTTGAATATGTAATGTTGTATGAAGGCAATTCTAAAGCTTGTAGTTTGGGAAACTCTTTTTTTAATAAACTTAATGCCTCACCATCACTGGCAATAACGGGTTCAAAATTACTAGAGATTAATGCATTTATTATAGGAATACATCGTGTTGCGTGTCCTAATCCCCAATTTAATGGAGCAACTAAGATTCGTTTTTTAGGTAGAGTTTGTTTCAGTGTTTTTATTTTAAAAATCAGATCAAAGCAAATATAAACCTAAAATGTTTCCTTAATTTTACCAAATTATTAATAAGTATAAAAACGTGGGAAGTAAAAATAAACTCAAACGATTTAAAGAAAATGAAACTTTTGATAATGTGTTTCAGCCATCGAGAGAAGAATTAATTGATGGTGCATATAAATTAAAAGGTAAATGGCGCAAAGAAGTGTTTAAAAATGAAAACCCATTAGTATTAGAGTTGGGTTGCGGTAAAGGGGAATATACTGTGGGCTTGGCAAAGCGTTATCCTAATAAGAACTTTGTAGGTGTAGATATAAAAGGAGCAAGGTTTTGGCGTGGTGCTAAAACCGCTGTTGAAGAAAGTATAGGTAATGCGGCATTTATTAGAACACAAATAGAACTTATAGAATATGTTTTTGAGGAGAACGAAGTAGATGAAATATGGATAACTTTCCCAGATCCACAGATAAAATATAAGAGAACGAAACATAGATTAACTAACCTTCAATTTTTAGAACGTTATAAAAAAGTTTTAAAACCAAACGGATTAATGCACTTAAAAACAGATAGTGAATTTATGCACGGTTATACACTTGGCTTGCTTCATGGTTTAGGTTGTGAAGTATTGTATGCCAATCATAACGTTTATAAATTAGAAGGAAGTCCAGAAGAAGTAACGCAAATACAAACGTTTTATGAGCGTCAGTATTTAGAAAAAGACAAAGCAATTACGTATATTAGATTCAAAATCAGCTAAAATTGAATATTACAGTTGTTTTCTTTTTAGGGCTTTTTGCAGCGCTTATTGGTGTTATTCCGCCAGGTTTGTTAAATATGACAGCAGCAAAGATAAGTTTAAAGGAAGGTCCAGGTCGTGGCATTACCTTCTCTTCTGGCGTGTGTTTAATAGTTTTTATTCAAACTTATGTTGCAGCAATTTTTGCTAGATATTTATCTAACAGATCAGATATTGTTGAGATACTACAGCGCGTAGCTTTTATAATTTTTGTACTTATTACCATTTATTTTTTGGTCATTGCCAAAAATCAAGAAGAAAAAAAAGTTGAGACAGATGTTAGAAGTAAGCGCAGCCGTTTTTTTCACGGTATGTTTTTGTCTGCTCTTAATGTTTTTCCTATTCCTTACCAAGCTTATATGACCATTACTTTGGCATCATTTGGATGGATGGATTTTGAAAGAACAACCATAATAACGTATGTTACAGGTGCTGCAATGGGAACTTTTGTAATGTTGTACTTCTATATTTTCTTTTTCGATAAGATTAAAGACAGAAACTTCACCTCTCAAAAAAGTATGAATTACAGTATAGGGATCATTACAGGTATTGTAGCTTTAATTACTTTTATTAATATTCTAAGAGAACTCTAATGAAACCTGAAACGCTTGGTTTTTTTGAAAAAGTATATGAAGTAGCTAGGCTAATTCCTTATGGTAAAGTTACGAGTTATGGAGCAATAGCAAAATATTTAGGTGCAGCAAAAAGTGCGCGTATTGTTGGTTATGCTATGAATAATTCTGGAGATAAAGATGTGCCAGCGCATCGTGTGGTTAACAGAAAGGGACTCTTAACAGGTAAGCATCATTTTGATGGTACTAATCTAATGCAGCAATTACTAGAAAATGAAGGGGTTGAAGTCGTAGAAAACCAGATTCAGAATTTTGCAGCTGTGTTTTGGGATCCTGCTAAGGAATTATAGTGTAGTTTTTGTCTTGTTTTAATTAGGAATTATTGCTTATAACTTATAGATTGATTTCATTAATGATGCCATAAATAACTTCTGTCTTGGTACTTCTATCTTCTGTCTTTATTGATTATCTTTGCATTTAGATTAATTCAGATAAATATTATATCAGATTAAAGTGTTTTTAAATTGCTTTAATCAACTCAAAAATGCCTTTAGAAATAGCGTAAAAATCTATTTTAATTCTAAAGCGTTTTCTAATTTAAAATTATGAAGTTAAATAAACAAGATATATTAAATGCACTTAAAACCATTACAGCTCCAGGTGAAGGAGAAAATATGGTAGATAGTGGTGCGGTAACTAATGTTGTAACTTTTGCAGATGAGGTTATTGTAGATATTACAATTAAAAACCCAAGTCTTCAGGCAAAGAAAAAAACCGAAGTAGAGATTCTACAAACCATTCATAAATTGGTGTATGAAAAGGCAAAAATTAAAGTGAATGTAAAAGTAGAAGCTCCTGCAAAACCCAATACAAACGAAATAAAAGGGAAGCCAATTCCAGGAATTCAAAATATAGTTGCTGTAGCCTCTGGTAAAGGCGGAGTTGGGAAGTCAACTGTTACAGCTAATATGGCAGTAACTTTAGCAAAAATGGGTTTTAAAGTTGGTGTTTTAGATGCAGATATATATGGCCCATCTATTCCAATAATGTTTGATGTAGCTAATGAGCGACCATTATCTGTTAACATTGATGGTAAGTCTAAAATGAAGCCTGTCGAAAATTATGGTGTTAAAGTGTTGTCTATAGGCTTTTTTACAAAACCAGATCAAGCAGTTATTTGGAGAGGACCAATGGCAGCAAAAGCATTAAATCAAATGATTTTTGATGCTGCTTGGGGAGAGTTAGATTTTCTTTTGCTTGATTTGCCACCAGGAACAGGCGATATTCATTTAAGTATTATGCAAGCTATGCCAATAACAGGTTCTGTTGTGGTTAGTACACCTCAAAATGTAGCTTTAGCAGATGCTAAAAAAGGAGTGGCTATGTTTCAACAAGAGAGTATTAATGTTCCTGTATTAGGTATTGTAGAGAATATGGCTTATTTTACACCAGCAGAATTGCCAGAAAATAAATACTATATTTTTGGACAAGAAGGGGCAAAACATTTAGCTGAAGATTTAGATGTTCCTTTCTTAGGTGAAATACCTTTGGTGCAAAGTATTAGAGAAGCAGGAGATGTTGGAAGACCTGCAGCGCTTCAAACAGAAACACAAACAGAAAAAGCTTTTGAAGAATTAACAAAAGATGTTGTTCAGCAAGTTGTAAGTAGAAATAAAAACCTACCAGCAACAGAGGCAATTAAGATTACAACAATGGCAGGTTGCTCTGCTTAAAATAAAACACAAATGAGCTCAGAAGAACTTAAACTAAATGTAGAAAAAGCACTTGAAGAAATTCGTCCATTTTTGCAAAGTGATGGAGGAGATATTAATTTGTTGTCTATAGATGATGATAAATTGGTTAAGGTGCAATTAACTGGCGCTTGTACATCATGTAGTGTAAATCAGATGACTTTAAAGTCTGGGGTAGAAATGACGATTAAAAAATACGCTCCACAAATAGAACGAGTTATTAATGTAGAGTAATTTATGTGACATTTATCACATTTCACTTAGAAATGCATTAGTAATTTTGCTACCAATTACTTAATTTATGATTACAACAGATATAATTATTATAGGTGCTGGTCCAACAGGACTATTTACAGTTTTTGAAGCAGGTCTTTTAAAGTTAAAATGTCATTTAATTGACGCTTTACCGCAACCAGGCGGACAATGTTCAGAACTTTATCCAAAAAAGCCTATATACGATATACCTGCTTATCCAGAAATTTTAGCTGGAGATTTAACAGATAAATTGATGGAGCAATGCAAACAATTTGAGCCAGGTTTTACCTTGGGTGAACGTGCTGATTTTGTTGAAAAGCAAGAAGATGGTTCATTTATAGTTACTACAAATAAAGGAACAAAGCATAAGGCACCTGTTGTGGCTATCGCTAGTGGTTTAGGAAGTTTTGAGCCTAGAAAACCATTATTAGCTAATCTCGCTGATTACGAAAACAAAGGTGTAGAATACATGATAAAAGAGCCTGAAATGTATCGTAATAAAGATATCGTTATTGCAGGTGGTGGAGATTCTGCATTAGATTGGTCTATTTTTCTCTCAGATGTAGCTTCTAGTGTCACTCTTATTCATAGACGTAATGAGTTTAGAGGACATTTAGATTCTGTAGAAAAGGTTCAAGAGCTTAAGAATTTAGGAAAGATTAATTTAATTACTCCAGCAGAGGTCACTAATATTTTTGGTGATGGTAAGGTTGAAGCTATAGAAGTAACAAAAAAAGATGAAGAGCCTTTTAAAATTTCAACGGATCATTTTATTCCTTTGTTTGGGTTATCTCCAAAACTTGGTCCTATAGCAAATTGGGGACTCGAGATTGAAAAAAATGCTGTTAAGGTTAATAATGCTTTAGATTACCAAACTAATATTCCTGGAATTTTTGCTATTGGCGATGGTAATTATTATCCTGGAAAGTTAAAATTGATTTTATGTGGTTTTCATGAAGCTACTTTAATGTGTCAAGCAGCTTACAAAATAATCAATCCAAATAAAAAATATGTATTAAAATATACCACAGTAGCTGGTGTAGATGGTTTTGATGGTACACGTAAAGAAGCACCTAAGGCTGTTGTTAAAGCAATTGAATAGTGAATACTCAAGATGTCAAAATAACTATTGTTGATAGGGAAGGTGTTTCGCATACAATTGAAGCGCCTACTGATATGGCTATGAACCTAATGGAGGTAGTACGTTCTTACGAGCTTGCACCAGAAGGAACCATTGGTGTTTGTGGAGGTATGGCAATGTGTGCTTCTTGTCAATGTTATGTGATTAGTGACACTCAATTACCAGAAATGCAAGATGATGAAGAAGCTATGTTATCTGAGGCTTTTTATGTACAAGATAACTCGCGCTTAGGTTGTCAAATACCCATTACTCCAGAGTTGGAAGGCTTAGAGGTGGAATTAGCGCCAGAGTCTTAATTCAAATTCCTGCGAAGGCAGGGATCTCTTCGAGAATTACAATGATTAATGCGTTTAAATATCGTGACCTCACAGGTTTTTAAAACCTGTGAGGTCTTTTTAAATATACAGTTATAGGTTACAAATCTTTTGCTTACTCAGAAATATTATGAGGTCTTATAATCAGTCAAAGGAGTTGGACCTTCAAGTAAAATTCTAACTATTTTTAATATACCATCATCTGTAGTAGCAATTTGCCATTTTATTAATGATATTTTTCCATTTTCAATTTCAAGACCTGTTATGCTTCTTGGGTGAACACAACTACCATCATTAAAAAAAGCAATGTCACCAGATTCAGGAAAACGTGGCCTATGTGTATGACCAGTAATAGTAATTAGATTGTTGTTTTCTACAATCCATTTCTTGGTTCTACGTTCAACCTTAATAAGTTCTTTGTAGTTTTTTGCAGGACTTGTTGGGTCTGCAATTCCCATAACATTTAAGGGTTTCCATAAAACACGAACCATAAAACGACTCCATTTCCAAAACAGATAGTTCCACCAGTCAGCTTGGTGTCCATGGCACAGAAATAATTCCTGATCAGTTTCAGAATGTTGTAAAACAATACCTTCGTGATATTTAATGTCACAGAATAATTCTACGTTTTCTTCAATTTTAGGGTCAAAATAAGTAGATAAATGCTTTTCTACATATTTAGGGTTTCGATAAACCATATCATGATTTCCCCAAATCATATGCAGTCTCCCTTTCTCATGAAATTGTTTCATAAGTAGGTAGACATTTTTATGAGCATTCAATATAGATTCAAAAGATAAGTTTTCCCATAACTCATCACCATCTCCAAGTTCAAAGTAACTAAAACCTTCAGAATAGTAATGTTTTAAAGCATGAAAATAGATGTTTCTGTTATTGGCAAAATCATCTGCAAAACTATTATCGCCACGATGACAATCACTGAAGAAAATTAGCTTAGAAGAGTTGTCAAAGCTTATGCGATGTGCATTGTTATAAGCATTATCTAATCTTTTTTTGGTTGAAATCATAGAGTAAATGTAAATAAAAAATGCTTCTCTTATGAGAAGCATTTTTTATTAGATCATTTAAAGTTTAATTTTATTTAAACGCATTTAAACCAGTAACATCAAGTCCTGTGATTAATAAATGAATATCGTGAGTACCTTCGTATGTAATTACACTTTCTAAATTCATAGAATGACGCATAATACTGTATTCTCCAGTAATACCCATACCACCTAACATTTGTCTAGCTTCGCGTGCAATATTTATTGCCATATCTACATTGTTACGCTTTGCCATTGAGATTTGAGCAGAAGTAGCTCTCCCTTCGTTACGTAATACACCAAGTCTCCATGTTAGCATTTGTGCTTTAGTGATTTCGGTAATCATTTCAGCCAATTTCTTTTGTTGTAATTGGAATTGACCAATTGGTTTGCCAAATTGCGTACGTTCTTTACTATATCTTAAGGCAGTATCATAGCAATCCATAGCAGCACCAATAGCTCCCCAAGCAATACCATAACGTGCAGAATCTAAGCATCCAAGTGGGCCACCTAGTCCAGATTTATTAGGTAAAAGGTTTTCTTTTGGCACTTTTACATTATCAAAAATAAGCTCACCAGTAGCTGAAGCTCTAAGAGACCATTTGTTGTGTGTTTCTGGAGTTGAGAAACCTTCCATACCACGTTCTACGATTAGTCCGTGAATACGACCTTCTTCATTTTTAGCCCATACAACGGCTACCTGAGCAAAAGGGGCATTAGATATCCACATTTTTGCACCATTTAAAAGATAGTGGTCTCCCATATCTTTAAAATTGGTCGTCATACCACCAGGATTAGAACCATGATCGGGTTCTGTTAAACCAAAACAACCCATCCACTCACCAGAAGCTAATTTTGGCAAATATTTATTACGTTGTTCTTCGTTACCATATTTCCAAATAGGATACATAACTAAAGACGATTGTACAGAAGCTGTACTACGTACACCAGAATCTCCACGCTCAATTTCTTGCATAATTAAACCATAAGAAATTTGATCTAATCCTGCACCTCCGTATTCTTCAGGAATGTAAGGTCCAAAAGCGCCAATTTCTGCTAAACCATCAATGATTTGAGTTGGGAATTCTGCTTTTTGAGCATAGTCTTCTATAATAGGAGAAACATCACGTTTTACCCATTCTCTTGCGGCATCACGTACCAATTTGTGCTCATCGGTAAGTAAATCGTCTAAGTTGTAATAATCTGGAGCTTCGAATAAATCTGGCTTCATTATAATATATGTTTAAATTTTTAAAATAACTATAAAATAGGTTGTAACCTACTAGAGTTCAAAAGTAACGAAATCGTTTGCATTAGCCAATTTAAGTGTTACATTTTAAGGTAAAAATCTTTAGTGAGATTGATGTAATCTTGGGTGTAATGATGGCGTTGTGTTTCAATAATTAATTCAGAGGTTTGTGTTGTTGTTTTTTGAAAAGAAAACTCAATAAGACTACGTTTAATTTCTGAATTAGGATTTCCTTTTACATGAAGAATTCGGTTAGGATAAAGATTAATAAGGCTGGCTTCTTCAATAAAAACTTGTTCTTCTTTATGAGGTAAAACAATTGAAAATTTACCGTTTTCAGATAAAAAATTAATGACGGCAAAAACAATATGTTCCATTGGCATAGCATCGCTAAATCGTGCTAAATTCCTAGAGTTATCATTGGTTTTATAGTCTTCTGAATAAAAAGGTGGGTTACAAATAATAAGGTCAAATTTTTCTTCAACAGCTTCAATATATTCTAATAGTGAAGCATGGAAGCAAAACAACCTGTCATTCCAAGGTGAATTTTCAAAATTTTCAGCACATTGTTCAAAAGCATCGTCATCAATTTCTATAGCTTCTATTTGTTCTGCATTGCTGCGTTGTGCTAACATTAATGACAAAACACCTGTGCCTGAACCTATGTCTAAAATATTAAAGGGTTGGTGTTCTATAGATGTCCATGCGCCTAATAAAACAGAATCTGTACCGATTTTCATGGCACAACGATCTTGATTTACTGTAAATTGTTTGAATTTAAATGGCTTGCTCATTGTTTTGTCTTTGTAGGAATGACATTAATCTTCCAAATAAAGATCTATAAGTCCTTCTGGAGTATTAACTTCAATTGTTTTATTCCCTCTGTCTACTTTTGTGATAAATTCATCATTCATAGGAATTAAAATTTCTATTCCATTTCTGTCTATTTCAAAGAGGGCTTGTGCTGTAGAGTCGTTTATAGCTTTTATGATTCCTACCTCGCCAAAGTTGTTGTCTATAACCCTAAAACCAATGACTTCGTGATAGTAAAATTTATTACCTTCTAATTTAGGGAGTAATTCTAAGGGTAAGTATAATTCAGTCTTTATTAAAGCTTCAGCATCTGTTTCATTGTCTACGTCTTCAAATTTTAAACGCAACAAATCAGATTTATGTAATTGAGAAGTTTCAACAAAAAAAGGAACAAGATTACCTCGTAAATCCATAAAAACAGCAACTATATTTTCATACAGTTCTGGTTCATCGGTATCTAGTTTTGCTAAGAGTTCACCTTTGAAGCTATATTTTTTAACAATTTTTCCTAAGTAAAAACAGTCTTCTTTTTTCATATTCACTTCCTGCAAAAGCAGAGATCTATTTAAAGTTAATGGGTTCCCATTTTTAGAGGAATTATTTCAAAAAAAACTTTAAAGTAGTTTTATGAAATAAAAAACCCAGACACAAAGGTCTGGGTTAAAAGTATAAAAACAAATATTTTTTATTCTTCTTCGTTAGAAGCAGTTGTTTCTTCAGCAACTTCTTCTTCAACTACTGGTGCATTAGCAGCAATACGAGCTTCGTTTACAGCTTTTTCTGCTTCTAGTGCTTTTGCTTTAGCATCAGCATCGGCTTTAGATAAACCGTCAGCTTTTGCTTGAATTTTAGCAGCTTTTTCTTCTAACCAAGCGTTGAATTTAGCTTCTGCTTGCTCTTCAGTTAAAGCTCCTTTTTTTACACCACCAGAAAGGTGTTTTTTAAGTAACACTCCTTTGTAAGACAAAATAGCTCTGGCAGTATCTGTTGGTTGAGCACCATTTTCTAACCATTTTACAGCTCCGTCTACATCAAGGTCTATAGTTGCAGGATTTGTGTTTGGATTGTAAGCACCTAGCTTTTCTAAGTATTTACCATCTCTTTTAGCGCGAGAATCCGCTGCTACGATCCAGTAAAAAGGTTTTCCTTTTTTACCGTGTCTTTGTAATCTAATTTTTACAGGCATAATAATTAATTAATGAGGTTCTCGACCTCTGTTATTAATGAGGGCGCAAAGATAGTATATTTTTTTAAATCTCAATACGTTTGGTCTTTTTAACTAAAAGATTATCACTTTAAACAAAAGTATAAATTAAGTTAAGTGAAGTATAAAAAAATATTATACTTTTGGAACTCTTGTTTCGTTATATTTGAAGCAAAAGTTAATTTCTACTTAAATAATGAAAAAATTAATAGTCTTATCTCTCATTTTTTTAACAGCATTTAGCTGTGGAGACGAAGTTGAATTTAATTCTCCTGCCTTTCAAGGCGACAGAGCAAATTTGCTTTGGCGAGCTAGCGCGTTCTCAGCGAGTATCGATGCTAATGGGTTTTTAACCATTTCAGGTACTAATAATATTGAAACTGTAACATTAAAAGTGCCTTCTGTAAGCCTAGGTACATACATACCAGGTGATGGTGGTGAAAATGCTATTGAAACTATTGAAGCAGAATATGTTGATGGTTTTGGTACAGTATACTCTACTAATAATAGACCAGACTCAAGTGTTTCGGTATACCCAGAATTAGGGGAAATTGTTATTGAAGAAATAGATCTTACTAGTGGAGCTTTTACTGGAAAATTTCGATTTTTAGCTTTTGATGCTTCAGGTCTTAACTCAGTAGGTTACGCTAATGGTATATTTTTTAGAGTACCTTTAGTTTCTGGGTCAATACCAGCAAACCCTATAACTTGTACAGATAAAGAAATAGAATCTGATGCGGCCTTGGCGGCTTACAATACAGCTAGCGAACCTAATGCTGATGGTTTTATAGATAGCAGTGCTTTTGAAGCTGCATGTAGCACTTATATTAATGCGCTGAATGAGCAACGTAATTATTGTGGTGATGTAGAAGGTGCTTTGCAAGATACAATAGATGAGCTTGGAGATTGCATGTTTACATGTGAGCAAGCTATAGCTAACAGGAACGAAGCTCAATTACAATACAATTCTGCAACTATAGGTAGTTTTAATGATAAATGTGCTCAGTATTTAACATATTTACAAGAGCAAATTGATTATTGTGGCGATGAAGATGGATCTATACAAACCGTAATAGATAATTTAGATTGTGCAGATGATGATGGTGATGGAGTGCCAAATGTTTTTGAAGATTTTAATGGTGATGGTGTGTTTGATGATGATACAGATATGGATGGGACGTCAAATATTAATGATGCTGATGACGATGGAGATGGAGTGCCAACTTCTGTAGAGTTACAATTAGATGCAGATGGTAATCCAATGGATACCGATGGTGATGGTGATGCAGATTATCTCGACACCGATGATGATGGTGATGGTATACCAACAGCAAACGAAGATGCTAATATGGATGGTGACCCAACCAATGATGATACTGATGGAGATGGAGTGCCAGATTATTTGCAAGCATAATAAGCGTTAAAAATAGAAGAACTAATCCTGGCCTAATCGCCAGGATTTTTTGTTTACAACTGTTTATAACTTCATTTTAAAAAAGATGAGATTCTATGTAATTTTATGAGTCATTTGTCTTGTAATGCTGAATTTGCCTATGCCAACTTGTTTTGGTATTTCAGCACTTCTTTCCCTTTGCACACATAAGCGTCTTAGTGAAAAACGATAAAAACTAAACAACAAACCACGAATAATAAGAGAATGTATTTAATATTCGATACCGAAACTACAGGATTACCAAAGCGTTGGGATGCGCCAATTACAGATACAGATAATTGGCCAAGAGCTATACAAATTGCTTGGCAGTTGCACGATGCAATGGGTAATTGTATAGAGCATCAAGATTATTTAATTCAACCAGATGGTTTTAATATTCCGTATGATGCCGAAAAGATTCATGGTATTTCTACAGAGTTGGCGGAAGAGCAAGGTGTGCCATTATCTGAGGTTTTAGAAAAATTCAATAATGCATTATCTAAAACTAAGTATGTTGTTGGGCAAAATGTAAAGTTCGATTTAAATATTATGGGTGCCGAGTTTGTGCGCGAAGATGTTGCAAATTCACTTCAAGAGCTACCTGTTTTAGATACCTGTACAGAGCATACAGCAAGTTTGTGTAAAATATCTGGAGGACGAGGTGGTAAATTTAAATTACCAACCTTAACTGAGTTACACCAATTTTTGTTTAATCAACCATTTGCAGAAGCACATAATGCAACAGCAGATGTTGAGGCAACTACACGTTGTTTTTTAGAGTTGATACGACGAAAAGAGTACACTAAAGAAGAGTTAGATGTTCAGCCAGAATATTTTGAACAATTTTCAGAAGCTAATCCTCAACCCATTCAGCTCATAGGATTAAAACATATTAATCTAAAACGCGAAAGTGCAAAGATTAATGAACGACTCCAAAAAGAGCAATCGCAAGCAGTTTCTATCGAAACCAATAAAGAAGCTGTTTCTAAATTAGCTGATGCAAATTTTGTGCACTTGCATAATCATTCGCAGTTTTCAATTTTACAATCTACTATTAGTATTAAAGATCTGGTTGTAGCTGCGGCAAAAGAAAATATGCCAGCCGTAGCTTTAACAGATCATGGTAATATGATGGGTGCATTTCACTTTGTAAGCGCTGTGTCTAATCATAATAAATCTGTAAAAGCTCAACATGCACAAGCTGAAGAAACTGGTGAAGAAAAGAAAGGTAAGCTTATTACTCCAATTATAGGTTGTGAGTTTTTTGTTTGTGAAAATCATGCAGATAAAACCAGAAAAGATAATGGTTATCAAATAGTACTATTAGCAAAAAATAAAAACGGCTATCACAACTTAGCAAAACTTTCTTCAGCTGCATTTACAGATGGGTTTTATTATGTGCCACGTATAGATAAGCAACTTATAGAACAGTATAAAGAAGATTTAATTTGTCTCACAGGAAATCTATATGGTGAAGTACCAAGTAAAGTGCTGAATATTGGAGAAAATCAGGCAGAAGAAGCGTTGATTTGGTGGAAAGATACCTTTGCAGACGACTTATATATTGAATTGATGCGTCATAATCAGGAAGATGAAAATCGTGTCAATCAGGTTTTGATTCAATTTGCAAAAAAGCATGATGTTAAATTAGTAGCAACCAATAACACCTATTATGTAGATCAAGAAAACGCTAATGCACACGATATTTTATTGTGTGTAAAAGACGGAGAAAAACAAGCAACACCAATAGGTCGTGGACGAGGTTATCGTTATGGTTTGCCTAATCAGGAATATTATTTTAAGTCTTCAGAAGAAATGAAGGCTTTGTTTAGAGATGTTCCAGAGGCTATTGTTAACATACAAGAGGTTATTGATAAAATAGAGCCTTTTGAACTAGCTAGAGATGTATTGCTTCCTGCTTTTGATATTCCTGATGAATTTAAACACGAGGATGATGAGCACGATGGAGGTAAACGAGGTGAAAATGCTTACTTAAGACATCTTACTTACGAAGGTGCTAAAAAGCGTTATGGAGACATTACACCAGCTATTGAAGAACGTCTCGATTTTGAGCTCGATGTTATTCAAAATACAGGATATCCAGGTTATTTCTTAATTGTTGAAGACTTTATTCGCGAAGCCCGAAAAATGGATGTATCTGTTGGGCCAGGTCGTGGATCTGCTGCTGGTTCGGTTGTGGCTTATTGCCTTTGGATTACTAATATAGATCCAATAAAGTACGATTTACTTTTTGAGCGTTTTCTTAATCCAGATCGTGTAAGTATGCCAGATATTGATATCGATTTTGATGATGAAGGTCGTGGACGCGTTATGGATTATGTAATTGATAAATATGGAGCCAATCAAGTAGCTCAAATTATTACCTATGGGACAATGGCTGCAAAGTCGTCCATTAGAGATACAGCACGTGTGCTAGATTTGCCATTACATGATGCTGATCGTATTGCTAAGCTAATTCCTAATATGTCTAAATTAGGAAAGATTTTTGGTAAGAGTGAAAAAGAATTAGCAGAAAAATTTCGTTCTGAAGAACTTGAGCTTGTTAATGAGCTACTCAATATTGCAGATGGTAGCGATCTTGAATCCGAAACAGTCAACCAAGCTAGAATACTTGAAGGATCGGTGCGTAATACAGGTATTCATGCTTGTGGTGTAATTATCACACCAGACGATATTACCAATTTTGTACCAGTATCTAAAGCGAAAGATTCAGACTTATACGTTACACAATTTGATAACTCTGTAGTAGAAAGTGCTGGATTACTAAAAATGGACTTTCTCGGGTTAAAGACCTTAACTCTAATTAAAGACACTGTAAAAATTGTAAAAGCAAGACATGGTGTTGAGTTAGATCCTGAGAATTTTCCATTAGATGATGAAGAAACTTATGCACTCTTTCAACGTGGTGAAACGGTTGGTGTGTTTCAATACGAATCGCCCGGAATGCAAAAACACATGCGTGATTTAAAACCAACGGTTTTTGCCGATTTAATTGCAATGAATGCACTCTACAGACCTGGTCCACTAGAATATATTCCGAGTTTTATTCGTCGAAAGCATGGTAATGAAGACATAGAATACGATTTGCCAGAATTAGAAGAGTATCTTAAAGAAACTTATGGTATTACAGTATATCAAGAGCAAGTGATGTTGCTCTCTCAAAAACTTGCCGATTTTACCAAAGGTGAAGCTGATGTATTGCGTAAGGCAATGGGTAAAAAGCAAAAAGCGGTACTCGATAAAATGAAACCTAAGTTTATATCTCAAGCTGCAGCAAAAGGTATGGACGAGAAAAAGCTTGAAAAGATTTGGAAAGATTGGGAGGCGTTTGCGAGTTATGCATTTAATAAATCGCATTCAACCT
This sequence comes from Winogradskyella sp., assembly GCF_025210595.1. GTDB lineage: Bacteria > Bacteroidota > Bacteroidia > Flavobacteriales > Flavobacteriaceae > Winogradskyella. Next base: position 4,450 of record NZ_JAOARH010000117.1, on the reverse strand, counting down.
GTTATGCTTGGATTGCTTATCAAACAGCCTATTTAAAAGCGCATTATCCAGCAGAATATATGGCAGCTGTACTTTCTAATAATATGAACGATATTAAGACTATTACCTTCTTTATGGAAGAATGTAAGCGTATGCGCTTGCCAGTTTTAGGTCCTGATGTTAATGAGAGTTATTATAAGTTTTCGGTAAATAGTGAAGGTGCTGTTCGCTTTGGTATGGGAGCTATAAAAGGCGTTGGCCATGGTGCAGTAAAGACTATTGTAGAGAATAGAAAGAAAGATGGGAATTATAAATCTATTTTCGATATGGCAAAGCGTGTAGATTTACGCGCGGCAAACAAAAAATCGTTTGAAGGTTTAGCAAATGCTGGTGGTTTTGATTGTTTTGATGATACACATCGTGCACAATATTTTCATAATGATGGTGATGGTGTTACCTTCCTAGAAAAGGCTATGAAATATGGAGCCAAACATCAAGAAAATGAAAACTCAGCTCAAGTAAGTTTGTTTGGTGAGGCGAGTGGTGTAGAAATAGCCGAACCTCAGGTTCCACCATGTGAGGATTGGGGAACTATGGAAAAGCTATCGCGCGAAAAAGAAGTGGTTGGGATTTACATTTCTGGCCATCCTTTAGATGATTTTAAAATAGAAATGAAAAACTTTTGTAATGGAGTTATAGGTGATTTTGAAAACTTAGAGCCTATGGTTAATCAAAATATAAAATTTGGCGGTGTAGTTACTGATGTTCAGCATCGCGTGAGTAAACAAGGGAAAGGTTGGGCTGCTTTTACAATAGAAGATTATACAGATAGTTACGAGTTTAGAATATTTGGTGAAGATTATCTAAAGTTTAGGCACTTTTTGGTTCATAATAGTTTTGTACATGTACAGGTGTTTGTTCGTGAAGGTTGGGTAAATAGAGATACAGGTAAAAAAGGCGACCCAAGAATACAGTTTAATAATTTTCAATTGCTACACGATGTTATGGATACTTATGCGAAAAAGTTATCCATTCAGTTAAATATAAATGATTTAGGTAAAGACACAGTTTCACAATTGCAAAATGTGTTTCAGTTGCATCAAGGTAATCATACGCTTAATTTTGTAGTGTATGATAATGAAGATAAGTTAAAATTGAGCATGCCATGTAGAATACAAAAAGTTAAAATATCACAAGAATTGTTGCGTGAGTTAAAAGGATTGGATGTGATGTATAAGTTGAATTAACACCTTCCTGTCTGTGCAGGAATCTTAAATATAAAAAAGTTGAAAACATCTATTATTAAAAATCGAATCATAATTTTATTTCTTATTGTAGCTTTTTCAAGCTGTAAAGATTCAAATACTAATGCCAACACAGTAGAAGATGAAACTCTGGTTTTTCAATCCGTTTTAGATTCTATTTATTCTGAAAATAAAAACGCTATTGGCTTAATGGTGCATATAGAATCGCCTAAGAAAGAAATTTCGTGGAGTGGAGTAGCGGGTTTTTCGGATAAAAATAATTCTAAGCTTCATGTTAATCAGCCAGCTTTAATTGCGAGTAATACAAAAACTTATGTAAGTGTTGCAATTTTAAGATTAGTAGAACTTGGTAAATTAGATTTAAATCAAACTATTGAAAATTTAATTTCTAAAGAAACTAACGATTTGCTTATGTCTGATGGTTATCATACATCTCAAATTAAAGTTGTACAGCTATTAAATCATACAAGTGGTATTCATGACTATGCAACTACAGATGAGTATATGCAAATGGTAAAAGATAATCCAAAACATAGATATACACGCGATGAACAAATACAATTAGCAATGAAACTAGGTGAGCCTTTAGGGCAGCCTGGAGAGATGTTTTCATATGCAGATGTCAACTATTTGCTGCTCACAGAAATTATAGAAAGTTATACAGGTCAACCATTTTATACTTCAATAAGAGAATTGATAAATTATGATAAGCTTGGTATGCAGACAACATGGTTTTCAACATTAGAAGAATATCCGAAAAATGCACTGCCATTAGCGCATCAGTATTGGAAATCTGAAGGTATGGATAGCTATAATGTGGACCATTCTTTTGATTTGTATGGTGGAGGAGGGTTGGCTTCCTCTACTAAGGATTTAGCGGTTTTTTGCCAGAGTTTATTTAATAATAAGATTTTTGATAATGATAAAACCTTAGATTTAATTTATACAAAAGCAAATCCTATAGAACCAATGGATGGAGCTTATTGTTTAGGGATTTCTCCAAAGACAATTAATGGGATTCAAGGGTTTGGTCATGGCGGATTTTGGGGGACAACAGTAAATTATTTTCCTAAATTAGATACAAGTATTGCTATTTTTGTATTAAATAGAGATAAACGCATATTGCGTTTAGACTTAAATCAAGCATTAATTAAAGCGTTATTAGAATTATAATAAAACTAGCCAATGACAGCATTATTAAATCAAATACTGACAATGTAAGGTTTGGCATTTTTTTTGACTAATTTTGTGTAATTAAAGTAGAATACAAAACAATAAATATTATGGCATTAGAAATAACAGATGCAAACTTCGAAGAAACAGTTTTAAAGAGTGATAAGCCAGTAATGGTAGATTTTTGGGCAGCATGGTGTGGACCATGTCGTATGGTAGGGCCAATTATTGATGAAATTAGTGAAGAATACGAAGGAAAAGCTGTAGTTGGAAAAGTAGATGTAGATGCAAACCAAGAATTTGCAGCTAAGTATGGAGTAAGAAACATACCTACAGTATTAGTTTTTCAAAATGGTGAAGTTGTAGGGCGTCAAGTAGGAGTTGCGCCTAAGAATGCTTATGCCGAAGCAATAGATGCGCTTTTATAATAAGTAACTCTAAAAGAAATCAAAAAAGGTTTGTCATTAAGGCAAACCTTTTTTAGTTTAGATAACTTATGGATTTACAATTAGAACTTAATAAAGCAGGTGGTTTTAAAAACCTTGAGTTGTTAGCAAAACAAGTAGTTGAAGGTTTTATTGCTGGTATGCATAAAAGCCCTTTTCATGGGTTTTCTGCTGAATTTGCAGAGCATAAGATCTACAATCAAGGCGAGAGTACAAAACATATTGATTGGAAACTATATGCCAAAACAGATCGGTTATATACCAAGCGCTACGATGAAGAAACAAATCTTAGGTGTCATCTTATTTTAGATAATAGTACTTCTATGCATTATCCAGAATCTACTGGCATAACAATAGATCATCTTAATAAATCGGCTTTTTCTGTTTTAGCATGTGCCTCATTGATGCATATATTAAAAAAGCAACGAGATGCAGTAGGTTTAAGTATTTACAGTGATGCTTATGATTTTTATGCGCCAGAAAAGGGTAGTGAACGGCATCATCAAATGTTATTGAATAAACTTAGTGATGCTGTTATTTCCAAACAGCAAAAAACGACAGAAACATATAGATATTTACATCAAATAGCAGAGAAAATGCATAGACGTTCTTTAATATTTGTGTTTACAGATATGTTTCAAACTTCAGAAGACGATGAAAAGCTATTTGAAGCTCTGCGTCACCTTAAGCATAATAAGCATGAGGTTGTGTTATTTCATGTCTTTGATAAGTCTAAAGAATTGATTTTTGATTTCGATAATAGACCAAAACGATTTATAGATGTTGAGACTGGTGATTATATCAATTTGTATCCAGAAAATATTAAAGAAAACTATGAAAAAGCAGTAAAAGAATATTTTAATGCTATAAGAATAAAATGCGGTCAATACAGAATTAAGTATGTAGAAGCTGATATTAATAGAGGGTTTAATCAAGTCTTAACTACTTATATGTTAGAGCGTCAAAAATTTATTTAAAATAAAATTAATATTTTTTTAATTTTTTGTTTGCGAAATTAAAAATGCAGTGTATATTTGCCCTCGCAATTAAGCAACGGTCTGGTAGTTCAGTTGGTTAGAATATCTGCCTGTCACGCAGGGGGTCGCGGGTTCGAGTCCCGTCCAGACCGCTTCTTTTAAGAAGTTGTGTTGTTACTTCAAATAGAAGTAACGTAGTGTAAGTCTAATAGGACTTTCCAATGAAGAGCTTTCCTTTATTCACTATGTGAAAATTGGGATGCTTTTTTGTTTTTGGACTGCTTTTAAATATAATTTCGCTTTTTATCGATAAAATCATACGTTTTGTCGATAAAATTCTTTTTTAAAAGTTTAATGATGGTATCTTTGAAGTCCTTCATAAGCCCTCAAATCACTTATCAAGGAAAATTTTAATTCATTTAGCTATTTAGACATAAAATGTCTTACTAAAAACGTCCCTCGTTTTATTTTAGTACAATTTTAGGATAAAACCTAAGGTAGTTAATAATCCATTCCCTTCCCTCAACGTAGCGTTAATCGTTACAATATTGTATTGACTATATTATTTAACCCTAAATTGATACTTATGAAAACCCTAAAAATTACTTTG
>NZ_JAOARH010000116.1 GCF_025210595.1 Winogradskyella sp. | reverse complement strand
CTTGAGTTGCTATGTTTCTCGTTTTGTAATAACGAACACACCAAAGATATTTATCAATTCGCATATATTTTTTAACTAAAATCTACGTTAAGCTTATGGCATAAAAATATTAATTTAATGTATCTTGCGCCATAATATTTATGCAATAATGAACTTTGCGTGCAATTTGTGGTTATTTGCACCCAAAAATAAAATAAACTATGAAATCAAAATCATTAAAATTAGCGCTTTATTTAGTAATGTTTTCGGTTGTATTAATCTCATGCAACAATGATGATGATGCTTCAGCGCCAAATATTGTAGAGAGAGATAGAACAGAGCAGCAGTTAGCAGATAGCGATTCTTTAATAACCTACTTGTCTACACATTACTATAACTCTAGTTTTTTTGAAACAGGTACAAATCATAAATATACAGATATTGTTATTACGGAGTTGGAAGAAGGTGATGATGTGCCAGATGGAAATACTTTGTTGATTAATGCAGTAGAAACTCATAGTACTACTTATCTAGAAACAGATTATGAATATTATGTGCTGAAACTTAATCAAGGTGGTGGTGATTTGCCAAAATTTACAGATCAAATTAGAGTAAGATATGAAGGGGCTTCTATAGCATCTGGGGAAGTGTTTGATTCACGTGCAACTCCAGAAAATTTTATGCTTACAGGTGTAAATGCCAATCCGGGACTTATTAGAGGATGGCAATTAACACTTCCGGAGTTTTCTACGTCATTAGATTTTTCTTTAAATAATGGTATTGTTGAATATAATGATTATGGACTAGGTATTATGTTTTTGCCATCTGGATTAGGCTTTTATTCAGGTACAAATTCAGGAACTTCTTACGATAATTTAGTTTTTAAGTTTGAATTATTACAATACGAAGAAGTTGATCATGATGGAGACGGTATACCTTCTCATATGGAAGATTTAGATGATAATTTATATGTATTAGATGATGATACAGATGAAGATAGAGCCTATAATTATATAGATGTTGATGACGATAATGATGGAGTATTAACACGAGACGAGTTAATGGCAAAGACTTATACAGAAGATGAAACTATGAATCCTTTTATGTCTGAAACGGCAGCACAAAATTATTTTGATAATAATGCCGCAAGCAATGAATTATTTGATAGGATAGATTTTAATTCTGAAGATTCTACTTACGAATTAAAAACATTAATAATCATGGATTCTAATGATAATAATGAACCAGATTATCTAGAAGATACAATTACTATTAGCTATAATGAAGAAGATGAAGATTCTTAATAGAAAATAATATGACTTACAAAAAAGCCGCATTATAGCGGCTTTTTTGTTTTTAGTATTAAAGATTTACAGAGCAATAGATAAACTTAATATTAACTGATCTGGCCTTGTATCTATTCGGCTAGAAACATTAGACCCAATGTTGTTATTTATAAAAGTGGCCTCATTATCGCTAAAACCTCTTTCGTATCGTAAGTCAACACCAACTTTGTTAAAATTTACTCCAACTCCAAAATTTAAGCCTACTGAAAAATCATCTTTCACATTATCAACATCAATACCGTCAAATTCTGTATCTAGAATATATTGTAAAGAAGGGCCGCCAAAAACACTAAGAGGACCTAAAACTTTTAATCCAATTAATAAAGGGGCGTCAATTTTTTTAACATTAAAGTCATTACTATCGTAATCGCTTTTTGTTGCGGTATAAATTAACTCTGGTCTAAAGTAAATTTGGTCACCAATTTTACCAAAAACACCAATATGATAACCAATATTACGGTCAGGGTTTTCAGCGTTGTCACCAATAGATTCAAAATAATCTCCGTTAGCACTGTAATTTAAACCACCTTTAAAACCAAAGGCACTTCCTTTTTGGGCATTTGTACTTAAACTGATAAAAGCAAAAGCTACAGCCAAGAAAGCTGCTTTTTTCAAATTTTTCATAATGTTCGTTTTTAAGATTAGATACCTAATATCAAAAACGTTGCCAAAAATTGTTTATTTTATTAATGCTTTAGATTTAAAGCCTTTTGCAGTATGGCGGAAGTGGATTTTTAAGAAGGTTGAGTTAATAAAATACCTTAAATTAAAATAATTTATAAGAAAGGCTTAAAATAATTTGTTCTGCTCTTGTGTCTATAGTGCCAAAAAATGAAGTATTCATCTCACTTTGAAACTCAATTAAATTTTTACCAAAAGTCCTCTCGTATCTTAGATCAATTCCAAACTTTTTAATATTCATAGCAATTCCGGTATTTATACCAAAAGTAAGATCCTTTTCAATATCATTGATTTTAAAATCTGCTGGACTATCAATATCCTTATCTAAGATGTAATGAAGTGTTGGTCCAATAAAAAAGCTTAAAGGACCAACAACTTTTATTCCTAATAATAAAGGCATATCAAGACTAGAGATGTTAAGATTCTCTGTTTCAGAGCTGCCTGTTATATCATATTCGTTTTGTCTTTTTGTATAAATTAATTCAGGACGAAAATAAAACTTGTCACTTAATTTAAGTTTACCAAATACACCAATATGGTACCCAAACTCTAAATTGGTTCCCTGGGAAGTATCAATATCATTAAAGCCATTAAAGAAAGAACTCTTGAAATCTCCAGTACTTCCAAAATTAATACCTCCTTTGACACCTATACCACTACCAGATTGTGCACTTATAAAAAAGGTAGAAACTACAATTAATAGTATACTTAGTTTTTTGTTCATGCTGAAAAATCTGAGTTTTTTGATAGTAATACTACTTTCTTTTTATTACTGTTTTTACAGCTTCTTGTATCGCAGAATTATTTAAGCCATACTTATCCATAAGTTGAGCAGGTGTGCCAGATTCTCCAAAAGTGTCTTTAGTTGCAACAAACTCTTGTGGTGTTGGCTGGTGTTGTGCTAAAACTCTAGCAATACTCTCCCCTAAGCCACCTAAATAGTTGTGTTCTTCTGCTGTAACAATACAACCCGTTTTAGATACAGATTCTAAAATGGCTTTATCATCTAATGGTTTTATAGTGTGAATATTAATAACTTCTGCACTAATACCGTCTTCATTTAAAGCTTTTGCTGCTTCTAATGCTTCCCATACTAAATGACCTGTTGCTACTATGGTTACATCATTACCTTCAGTAAGCTTTACAGCTTTACCTATTTCAAAACCACCATTTTCAGGTGTGAAATTAGGTACTTTTGGTCGCCCAAATCTTAAGTAAACAGGTCCATTGTGTTTTGCAATAGCTAATGTAGCAGCTTTAGTTTGGTTATAATCACAGGTGTTAATTACTGTCATTCCAGGTAACATTTTCATTAAGCCTATGTCTTCTAGAATTTGATGTGTTGCACCATCTTCACCTAATGTTATTCCAGCATGTGAAGCACATATTTTTACATTTTTATGTGAGTAAGCTACACTTTGACGAATTTGGTCATAAACTCTTCCGGTTGAGAAGTTAGCAAACGTTCCTGTAAAAGGAATTTTACCACCAATAGTCATACCTGCAGCGAGGCCAATCATATTAGCTTCAGCAATTCCTACTTGAAAAAAACGTTCTGGATGGTTGGCTTTAAACTCATCCATTTTAAGAGATCCTGTTAAGTCAGCACAAAGTGCAACAACATTTTCGTTTGTTTTTCCTAATTCTGTTAAACCTGCACCAAAACCTGAGCGTGTATCTTTATTTCCTGTGTTAGTATATGTTTTCATAGTAATGCCCACAAGAGTGGGTATCTTTTTAATTAATACTTTTTAATAATCTCCTAGAGTTTCTACGTTTTGAGATAAACCAATTTCTAATTGTTCATCATTTGGTGCTTTACCATGCCATGCATGGGTGTGCATCATAAAGTCTACACCATTACCCATTACGGTTTTAAGAAGCACACATACAGGTTTTCCGTTTCCTGTTAATGCTTTTGCATCTTTCATTCCTTTAAGAATAGCTTCTATGTTGTTCCCTTCTTCAATCTCTACTACAGACCAACCAAAAGCTTCAAATTTAGCCTTTAAATTACCCATTGGTAAAACATTATCAGTAGAGCCATCAATTTGTTGACCGTTTAAATCTACAGTAGCTATAAGGTTATCTATTTTTTTACCTGCAGCGTACATTATAGCTTCCCAGTTTTGCCCTTCTTGCAATTCTCCATCACCATGCAAACTGTAAACTAAATGCTTATCGTTATTAAGTTTTTTTGCTTCGGCTGCGCCAATAGCTACAGACATACCTTGCCCTAAAGAACCAGACGCAATTCTAATACCAGGTAACCCTTCGTGAGTTGTAGGGTGACCTTGTAAGCGAGAATCTATAAGTCTAAATGTATTTAGTTCCTCAACAGGAAAATACCCAGATCTTGCTAAGACACTATAATATACTGGTGAAATGTGGCCATTAGACAAGAAAAATAAATCTTCTCCAATGCCATCCATATCAAACTCATCTTTGGTTTCCATAATGTCTTGATAAAGTGAAACAAAGAATTCTGCACAGCCAAGTGAACCTCCTGGATGACCAGAATTTACTTTGTGTACCATTCGTAGAATATCTCTACGAACTTGAGTCGTTAAATTTTCTAATTGTTGAGTGTTAGGCATAAGTTATTGCTTAAATTAATGGCACAAAAATAACTTTTTATAAGCCTTGCGCAAAAAGGGACTATACTCATTTATTAACGATTTTGAGGATTTGCTAACAATATTTTTAAATTATAATAGAATAAATTCTAAACTTTGGCTTAATCAATGATTATTATGGTAAACCTTTCAAATTTTTAAGCATAATTAATGTTGTTTTATTTTAAAAATTATTTAAGAAGGAATACTATTTAGTTAGTTATATTTGCGCTCGGACTTACTTTTATAAAAGGATATATTGGTTGTCTGCTATTTGAAATAAAATAGGATCATTATAATAAGCTGTAAAAATAGATGAATGAAGTTTAATCGCTTAGCAAAAGATAAAGAAACTAAAGCTAGAGCAGGAGTTATTACGACTGATCATGGCATTATTGAGACACCTATTTTTATGCCTGTTGGTACTGTTGCTACAGTTAAAGGTGTTCATCAGCGCGAACTTAAAAATGATATAAATCCTGATATTATTTTAGGAAACACGTATCATCTTTATCTACGACCTCAAACGCCTATTTTGGAGCAAGCTGGTGGATTGCATAAGTTTATGAATTGGGATCGTAATATTTTAACCGATTCTGGAGGCTATCAAGTATATTCTTTATCTGCTAATAGAAAAATAAAGGAAGAAGGAGTGAAATTTAAGTCTCATATAGATGGAAGCTACCATGTGTTTACTCCAGAAAATGTTATGGAAGTTCAGCGAAGTATTGGTGCAGATATTATTATGGCTTTTGATGAGTGTACACCTTATCCTTGCGATTATAATTATGCCAAGCGTTCTATGCATATGACGCATCGTTGGTTAGATCGCTGCATAGCACATTTAAACAATGTTCCGTTTAAGTATGATTATGAGCAGACATTTTTTCCTATTGTACAAGGAAGTACCTATAAAGATTTAAGAATGCAGTCTGCAGAATATATAGCAAATGTAGGAGCAGAAGGTAATGCTATAGGCGGTTTATCTGTAGGTGAGCCAGCCGAAGAAATGTATGCTATGACTGAGGTGGTTTGCGATATTTTACCAGAAGATAAACCAAGATATCTTATGGGAGTTGGTACTCCAATCAATATATTAGAAAATATTGCGTTAGGTGTAGATATGTTTGATTGTGTAATGCCAACACGTAATGCGAGAAACGGAATGTTATTTACAGCACATG
>NZ_JAOARH010000115.1 GCF_025210595.1 Winogradskyella sp. | reverse complement strand
ATGACCATCATCTTGCGAATGTGCCTGACCGAAACCAGAAAAACTTAATAACAACACCACCATTGTCATTAATTTAGCTTTCTTCTCTTTAAGCTTATTCAGTCGTTTTCTTATAGTATCGAAACGCGTATGATTTACAAATAGAATAGCTAATAACCCAAAATATAAAAGAATATAACCTGCGTAAGTAAAGTAAGTTCCCCAACGATCATTGTTTACAGAGAGTACAGTTCCTTTTTCATCTGGATCGAAACTCGCCTGAAAAAAACGATACCCTCTATGATTAAGAATGTGATTCATATAAATATGATAATCAAAATCACCATGTTCCTTATCTATAACTGTAACTTTACTCTCGTAAGAAGAATACGCTTTTTCTGTACCAGGATATTTTTCAGCAATAAAATCGTTTAGCTTAACTTCAAATGGTAATTGTTCCATTCTAGAACCAAAACGTAAAGCAATATCTAATCCACCTACATTAATTTCTTCTAATCTATTAAAAGTACCTGGTCCACCTAATAAGTTAATTGTTTTTGTTTCACCATTTGCTGTAACATCTAAAACAGCACCACTTTCATCACCCCTTAAAAACACTGGTTTCTTAACAATATCAAACACACCTTTTATAACAGGCTTTGGAAACACCAATTGCATATTACCAATAATATAGCGCGATCGTAAAATTAAAGGCTGCAAACTATCTTTTACTAATCTACCTGTTGCCATGGTTGCCATGGTTAAATATTCTCCTTCAAAAGGAGATTTTATAAAAATACCTTCTTCGTTATTTATAATATTTATGGCGCCTTGCTGTTCTTTGTTTAAAGATATAAGTACATTATGCATGTTAGCGACCTCGCCTTCTTTTAAGAAGTGATTATGAGAACCTCCACTACTCGCTTCTACAATTTTTAGATAATTTTCTCCATTCTCATTTGGTGAGATATCTTCTTCTGCACCTTTAATGAATTTTTTAAGCTTAAAATTCACTTCAGTACCACCATAATCATAAGTCTTATCAAAGTCATTATCTAAACGAGGTGAAAAATCAACCTCTTCCATGATGTTTCTTTGCTGTAATTGTCCGTTTATTGCAAAATCACCAAGAATTCTACCACTTATGTAAGTTTTTTGTGAACGAAATTGACTTTCTGTAGCTCCTTCTCTTATAGCCATCATACCTTCGTAGCCAATATATCTTGTCACAAAAGCCCCTAAAAAGATAAAAATAAAAGACAAGTGCAATAATAGTGTAGCCCATTTTTCTTTTTTATGTAGCTTATACCTAACAATATTTCCTATAAAATTAATTACAAAAAATACCATTATAGTCTCAAACCACCAGGCATTATAAATTAAAGTTCTTGTATATGGAGTTGGAGAGGTCTCCATGTTTCTATCTAACAAGGTTCCTGCTGCCATAGCTACAGCAAAAACAATAAATAAAACAGCAGTAAGCTTTGTGGAAAATAGAAAATTAGCGATTTTTTTTTGCATAGCTATTAAGGCTTAATTTTAAGCGTGGCAAAGATAACGCTTTTTAGGCATTTAAAGGTTCTAAATTAAGTATGGAAAAGCGTTAAAATTTACCAAAAAAGACGTTAAGTGTTTCTAGCTTCAAAAATCTTTAAAAATAGAAATGTACTCATTTTTCGGGCACGTCGCTTGGCATTTTCGGCAAAATCACCTTCAAAGAGTTCGTCTATAGTTTGTAACCACAGGTTTAACCACAAACCAAAATGCTTTTCTGTAATACTATTATTGTGTACTGTATCAACTTTTATATGAGCTTCTAAAGGATTACCGTAATACTTGGTTTTCAGGAATAAACTTGACTCCCAAAACATGGTTAAAAGCTCTAAATGCGCATCCCAATCTTTAATAGTTTCGTTGAAAAATAGCCCTAAAATTTCATCCTTTCTCACTTTTTCGTAAAATGTAGAAACTAATAAAAATACATCTTCCCTCGTCTTTATATCCATTTTCTTCATATTTCAAAGTTATTCTTTTAATCTAAATCTTACTATTTTTACAGCATGAAATCTGTAATACTTCTTGGTGCTGGCAATGTTGCCACTCATCTCTATAAAGCTTTTAAAAAAGCAGAAAACATTACCATTAAACAATGGTATAATCGTACCTATAGCGACATTTCTTCGTACTCTAATGATGTTGAAACTATAGATGATCTGTCAAAACTAAAGAACGCTGATATCTATATTATGGCTGTTAGTGACGATAGTATCGCTAAATTATCAAAAGATTTACCTTTTGAAAACAGACTTGTAGCACACACTTCTGGCAGTGTTTCTATACACGATTTAGATAAAAAAAATCAACGTGCTGTTTTTTATCCGTTACAGACATTTTCTAAAAATGCTGATGTGGATTTTAGCGAAATACCAATTTGTGTAGAGGTTACAGAAAAAACAAACCTTCAGTTTATGAAAGATTTAGCAAACACATTAGGCTGTACACCTCATAAAATTACAACAGAGCAACGCCAAACCTTACACCTTTCAGCTGTTTTTGTGAATAATTTCACCAATCAATTATACCGAATTGCACACGAAATAAGCGATGCTAAAAACATAAATTTTGACATCTTGAAACCATTAATTATGGAAACAGCTAGAAAGGTACAAGATATGTCACCTTATATGGCGCAAACAGGACCTGCAAAACGAAATGACAAAAAAACAATTAAGCGTCATTTAAAACAAATAGAATCTGAAGAACACAAGGCTATTTACGAGTTTTTAACAGCATCGATTAAGAAAACTCATGGTGTTTCTACTATATATAAAAATCATAGAAAAACTAAAAACAAAACTGGTCACTGAATATAATTGAAGTGACTTAAACATAAAAAAATGGACGAAAATCAAGACAAAAGTTATAAAGAATACCTAGCACAAATTTCTACCTTTATTTTTGATGTAGATGGTGTACTTACCGACGGAACAATTACAGTTACCACTAAAGGTGAAATGTTACGTAGAATGAACATTAAAGATGGCTTTGCTTTAAAAACAGCTGTAGATGCTGGTTTTAATGTTTGCATTATTTCTGGCGGCTCTAACGAAGGTGTACGTAAACGTTTAGAAGGTTTAGGCATTAAAGATATTTACTTAGGTGCGCACAATAAAATAGAACAACTCAACGATTATTTAGAGAAGTATAAACTCTCTAAATCTGAAGTATTGTACATGGGAGACGATATACCAGATTATCCAGTAATGAAACTGGTTGAATTACCTTGTTGTCCGCAAGATGCTGCTATAGAAATAAAAGCTGTTTCAAAATATATTTCTCATAAAAATGGTGGTAAAGGTGCTGTACGCGATGTTATTGAGCAAGTACTTAAAGTACATAATAAGTGGAACGGGAATTTTGATGCTAAGTATGATTAAATAAGAATGGCACGTAGAAGCAGAAGACATAGTACAGGCTTTGGTTATATAGGTTTTGGTAATAGCCAATCTACTTTTAACCAAAAAACAAGTACTCCCTTTTCTGTTTATAAAGAAAAACTAGATCTTGAAGCACATCTCCATTATCAAATGGATTTTTTACATAAAGACCTTAGTAAAGCCGACAAACAAAAAATAAAAGATAAAATACGAAAACAAGAACGTAAATTATTTATTAGAACTGTAATTATAAGTCTTATCGTTTTTACATTTGTAGCTTACACAATCTATTATCTAATCAATCAAATACTTTCGCGTTAAAAATCTCAAATGATTCACTTTTTAAATCTAATTCGCTGGAAAAATCTAATTATGATTGCACTTGTGCAAATCTTAATTAAATATGCGCTACTACTTCCTTTTTTTGAAAGTCACGGAGTTATTACCGCATTAAGTCCTTTTTCATTTTCATTATTGGTTATTGCAACCCTATGTATTGCAGCTGGAGGCTATGTAATCAATGATATTTACGATATAGAAACCGATAAAGTCAATAAACCTGAGTGTGTTATTGTTAACAAATATATTTCTGAAAAAGCAGCACTAAATCTTTTTATTATTCTAAATATTATAGGTGTAGGCTTAGGGTATTACTTAGCTAATGGCATAGACAAGTCAGGTTATTTTCCTTTGTTTTTCATAGCGTCTTCGCTACTTTACATTTACGCTTCCTATTTTAAACAATTGGTTTTAATAGGCAATATTGTTGTGTCTCTTGTTGTGGCATTAAGCTTATTACTAGTAGGTATTTTTGAATTATTACCAGTTATTACAGAAACAAATAAAAATGCTCAAATAGAATTTTTTAAAATTATTATTGATTATGCCATTTTTGCTTTTATGATTAACCTTATTAGAGAACTGGTAAAAGATATTGAAGACATTGATGGAGATTATAAAGCAGGCATGCAAACACTACCGATTATTTTAGGAAGAGAACGTGCTAATAAAATCGCTTTTGTCCTATCTCTTATCCCTTTATTTTCTGTAGTATACTATGTCATTACCAGTTTATTTAAACAACAATTTATTGTTGGCTACTTTTTAATCTTTGTAATTGCACCTTTAATTTATGTAAGTATTAAATTATTTAGTGCAGAACAAAAATCACATTATAAACATATTAGCTTAATACTAAAACTTATTATGCTTACAGGAATGCTTTCAATGCTACTGTATCAATTTATTTCATTTAACTAATTATGTTGAAAGAAAAACTCAAAGATTTCAATATTATACTAGCTTCAGCCTCACCAAGGCGTCATGCGTTTTTAAAATCTATGAATATAGATTTTGAAGTACGCCTTCAACCTGTAGAAGAAATTTATCCAGATGATTTAAAAGGCATTGAAATAACAGACTACTTGGCAAAACTTAAAGCAGAAGCATTTACAAAAGAGCTTCAAGAAAACGACATTTTAATTACCAGTGATACCATTGTATGGTTAGAAGGAAAAGCAATTGAAAAACCAAAAGATGAGAATGATGCATTTAGAATGATTAAATCTCTAAGCAATAAAACACACCAGGTAATGACTTCGGTTTGTATTACACAAAAGTCTAATCAAAAAATAGTAAATACCATTACCAAAGTTACGTTTAAAGCACTAAGCGATGAAGAGATTTGGTACTATGTAAACACATACCAACCTTTAGATAAAGCTGGTGCTTATGGCATACAAGAATGGATTGGAGCCATAGGCATTACTAAAATTGAGGGTTCTTATAATAACGTTGTTGGCCTCCCAACACATTTGCTTTACGAAACGTTAATTAACATCGTTAACAAGTAATTACTTCGTATTTTTATATCAAAATATAAAAGATGAATAAATCCATTAAAGCACTCATCGTTTTTTTGTGTTTTATATGTATGCTTATCATTACAATGTCTTGTAAAGACAAGAAACCTAAAATTAACGAAGAACTAGCTATAACAAAAAAGGAAGAACCTGTAAAACCCAAAACCGTTTTATCTAAAGCATTTAAAGATTATTGGTACTCAGGTGAAGCAGAAATAACCTCTTACAAATTAGAGCAGGCACGCTATGGTGAAATGCGAGATGGCAATGCTGTATTAGTATTTGTTACTGAGGATTTCTTACCAGATATTCAAGTAAAAGCAGATAATTATAGCGATACAAATATTCCTGTTTTAAAACTCAATGCTACCAAAAATTTTAATACAGGTATTTATCCGTATTCTATAATGCAAAGCACATTTTATCCTGTTGCTAACAATACACATGCTGTAAAAGTTTCTGCTTCTATACAAGAATGGTGCGGACAGGTATACACACAACTCAACAATAGAGCTGATTTTGAAGTAATGTCTCACTCTTACTTTCAAAGTGAAGCTGATCAAAATTTTACTCTAGAAAAAACCTGGACAGAAAACGAATTATGGACTAAACTTAGAATCAATCCAAAAAGCTTACCTACTGGTGAATTAAATATTATTCCGTCTTTAGAATACACAAGACTAAAACATAAAACTATAAAAGCTTATAAAGCTTTTGCCAACCTAAACTCTGGTGTTTACACTCTAACGTATTCTGATTTAAATAGAAGTTTAAAAATTAATTTCGATACTAAATTCCCTTATCAAATCTTAGGTTGGGAAGAAACAATGGTTAGTGGGTTTGGTGCTTCTGCTACAACTTTAACTACAAAAGCCACAAAGCTAGAGTCTATTAAATCTGCCTATTGGAATAAAAATAATAATACTGACAAAAATTTAAGAGCTGTTTTAAAATTGCAGTAATTATGTAAATTGCGGTAGCTTTCAAGTATAAGAAACTGTATCAAAAAGAACTTACGCCTAAATTCTCGGTTCATTTTTTTATTCTAAAAAACCTCTCAAACTAACTTATATTTT
>NZ_JAOARH010000114.1 GCF_025210595.1 Winogradskyella sp. | reverse complement strand
TAGTATTGTTGTTTACAGCCTTAATTTCTGCACAAGAAAATCAGGTAGAGCAAGACTCAACAGTAGTTCATTATATGATAATAGAAGGTGATTCTATACCTGTTACTGAGGTTGAGCTCGATGAAGTGTTAATGCTACCAAACTTAAGTTTTAAGGATAGAGAAGCTCGTATTAGATATATTGTGTTGCGAAGAAAAACAATTAAAGTTTTTCCTTATGCTAAATTGGCTGCAGAGCGCTTAGAAACTTTGCAAAAGCGTTTAGCACAATTAAAACGTAAACGCGATAAGAAGAAATACGCCAAAGTGATTCAGAAATATATTGAAGATGAATTTTCTGCGGAGTTGAAAAAGCTAACCAAAACCGAAGGTCAGATTCTTGTAAAACTCATCCATCGACAAACTGGTAAAACAACATTTCAGCTTATAAAAGAATTGCGGAATGGATGGCGAGCCTTTTGGTTTAATAATACTGCGAGTCTTTTTAATATCTCATTAAAACGAGAATTTAATCCAATAGAAGTTGAAGAAGACTATCTCATAGAAGATATTTTACAGCGTGCCTTTCAAAGTGAGCGATTAGATAGACAAAGACCAGCATTTGCTATAGATTTTTATGCTTGTGTAAACAAATGGTCTAAGCCCAAAAAGAAACTCAATAAAACTAAAGAGTAAATGCGAACACAAACCAAACACGAAGAACAGCTTAATGCTTGGTCTCATGGTATTGGTGCTGCACTTGGTATAGTTGCTTTAGTTATGCTCATTGTGTTTTCAGATGATAAGGCTAAACCTTGGAGTCTTTTTAGTGTTATTGTTTATGGCATTTCTTTAATCGTATTGTTTTTAGCATCTACATTTTATCACGCTGTTAAAGGAGAAAAACGCAAGCATAATTTTAGGATAGTAGATCATATTAGTATCTATTTACTTATTGCAGGAACTTATACTCCTGTATTATTAATAATGCTTAGAGATAGCTTGGGTTGGCCATTATTCTGGGTTGTTTGGGGAATTGCAGCTTTTGGTTTGGTTTTAAAACTTTTTTTTACAGGTAGGTTTGAAGTATTCTCAACGCTATTGTACCTTGTTATGGGTTGGTTAATTGTTTTTGATTTTTCTAATCTTTCAGAAGCTATTGGTTCTCATGGCGTTTTATGGCTATTTGCTGGTGGACTTTTTTATACTGTTGGTATTATCTTCTATGCCATAGAAAGAATTCCTTACAATCACGTTATATGGCATTTATTTGTTTTAGGAGGAGCTGTTTGCCACTTTTTTATGATTTTTAATCATGTGATTTAAGATGATTGTATCATCTTTTTTATAATAACTATTTGTCCTAAGTGGTAATAAGCATGTTCTATTAAACCATCCATATTACGGAGATAATTTCCGTATTTTTCATTAACAAAAGGTTTTTGAAGTTGACTGTCCGATAGTTGCTCTATAAACTCTGCAAGCGCCTCTGTGTCTTCCCAAAACGTCTTTTGAAAAGTTTCCCACTGTGTTTGAGATGTTATTGGAGGAAAATCAAAACTGTACTGATCTCTTATTTCTAATTTACCATTATCAAATACATTTTTGACACCAGCAATATAATAATGAATATGTTGTGCTAAAACAGCAATTGTATTAAGTGATTGCACTTTAGTATTAGCGATTTTATAATCAAGATGTGCTATCTGTGCTTTAAAATTGGTGTTGGCAATCCATGTACCATTTAAAATAACTTCTCTAAGGCGATTGGCTAGTTGTTTATTGTTTTCCATTGGTACGCTATTTTTAATGAGTGTTCATATTTTTAAGATTGATTTTGTTCTACTAAAACAGCACTTAGACAAGCTCAGTGTGATAGATAATGTCATTTAAGGATAATCAGATATATTTTCTAACAAAATTTAGTTTTTGCAGAAGAAAGATAACAAAAATTCTTGCGTTTATAGCACATTCAATTCTTAGCGATAAACTATCTTTGCGGAAAATTTGAAACCCAATGCCAAAGCATAATAAAAATATAAGTCAACTTAAGCTTTCAAAAGACCAAATGCAAGCTTATGGTTATAAGATTGTAGATGCCATAGTAGAGCATTTTGAAACCCAAGACACTAAATCTCCTGTAGTAACAGCTACGAGAGAAGAGATGGATAATTTGTTTTTAGAAAATGTTCCTGAAAAAGGCACAGATGCTCACAAAGTGCTAGATTTTGTATTAGAAAAAGTACTGTCTGAAAGTAATGTTGTTTCTCATCCAAAATCGTATTCTTTTGTACCAGGACCAAGTAATTTTATCAGTGCTATGGCAGATACTTTAGCAACTGGTTTTAACATTTTTTCAGGTGGTTGGGCAGCATCACCAGCAGCAACGGAGTTAGAAATTGTAACAATTAATTGGTTGCTAAAGCTCTTTAAATTTCCGAACAAAAAAGGTGGAGGAATTTTTACGAGTGGTGGATCAATGGCTAATCTTACGGCATTGGTGACAGCAAGGAGACAAAAGTGTGGAGATGACTTTTCTAAGGCCATTATATATATGTCTAATCAGACGCATTCGTCTAATATAAAAGCATTAAAAACTATTGGGTTTAAAAAAGAACAAGTTCGCTTAATTCCTGTAGATTCTGATTATAAAATTTCGATTAATAAATTAAAAAATGCCATTGCCAGAGATAGGATAGAAGGTTTACAGCCACTTTGTATTATTGCCAATGCAGGAACTACAAATACAGGAACCGTAGACCAATTAGAAGATATTGGTAAACTATGTAAAGCTGAAGATATTTGGTTTCATGTAGATGGTGCTTATGGTGGAGCAGCTATTTTGTCTGAAAAAGGAGCAAAGTTATTAAAAGGCATTCAAAAAGCAGATTCATTAACTATAGATCCGCACAAATGGTTTTTTCAACCTTACGAAATGGGATGCTTGTTAGTAAGAAATCATAAGTGGTTGAGTAATACATTTAGCGAAAAACCTGAGTACTTAAGAGATATAGAAGGTAATCCTTCCGAAATTAATTTTTACGATCATGGCATTCAGTTAACACGTCGTTTTAGAGCATTAAAGTTTTACATGTCTATAAAAACGTTTGGATTAAGTGCCTTTAGAGAAGCTATAAGTTATAGTATTGATTTGGCAGAGCAGCTAGAAGACGATCTACGTAAGAGTAGTGATTGGGAAATTATTTCTCATGCCACCTTAGCGGTAATTAACTTTAGGTATAACCCAATACATAAGTCGTATTCTGAAAAAGAATTAGACCGATTAAATCAAGAGATTTCTAAGCGTATCATTCAATGTAAAGAAGCTTTATTAGTAACTACTGTTTTGCAAGGAAAAGTAGTGCTTAGAATGTGTTTAATAAACCCAAGAACAACTTTAAACGATGTTAATGAAACATTAGATATGTGTTTAAAGTTTGCTAAAGACATTGAAGATGAATCTATTGCTATAGCGTAGTAATAGGTTCATTTTAATGAGCTTGGTGTCGTTTGCGCTGAGCTCAATAATTCTATTCCAAAACGCTCTATTTGATTGAGAATAGGTAACACTTTTACGCCTCTTTCTGTAAGCGAATACTCAACCCTTGGTGGTATTTCTGGATAAGCTTTTCTATGTACAATATTAGATTCTGCCATTTTCTTTAATTCCTGTATCAGCATTTTTTCGCTTATATCTGGAATCAGTCTTTTTAATTCTCCAAACCTTCGTTTTTCATTACCTATTTCATAGATGATTTGTAAGGTCCATTTTCCACCTATAAATTTTAAAGCCTCAGCTACAGGACATTTATTTTCATCTTTTTTCATTTTTTAAAACATTCATTAACAATAAAACTAACTTTTTTGTATGTACCTAACTAAAATGTATGTACTTGACAAGCAGTAGGTAAAGATATACTTTTGCTCTCAATAAATTCAAAGTTTTATGAAAAGAATAGTTTTAGTATTAATCGCAAGCTTGTCAATAATGGCTTGTAAAGCACAAACAAAAAAAATGGATAAAAGAAAAGAAGTTGCACAACGTTATTATGAAATATTGGATAGTGGTAATGTTGAAAAAATGAATGATTTATTAAGTGAACATTTAATAGATCACGACAGTCATGGTGGAAATGCAGTTGAGGAAATTAAAGGTCTAACCTTAGGGTTAAAAAACGGTTTTTCAAACGCTACTCACAACTTAGAAATTGTTGAACTCATAGGTGAAGATAAAGTTTTTGTGCGTTGGAGAATGACCGCAAAGCATACAGGTGAATTTTTTGGTGTACCAGCTTCAAATAAGGATGTGAATTTTGTGGGACACGATTTAATAAAAGTTGAAGGTGGAAAAATAGTTGAAATTTGGCACGTTGAAAACCTTTTAAGCATGTTTGAACAAATGAAAACGGAGTAAATGTAAAAGAAGCTGTCTGAAATAATCATCAGGCAGCTTCCTTTAAATTAAACTAAAAACTAACGTTTTATCGGCTAAATAGAAATCTTTCCGTTGGTTCTTATATATAAAATAGTTTCAGTTTTAGAGTTGTTTGTAATATCGTGAATGGCTTTGTTAGTAGAGTTAAAATAGCTTCCTAAATCTAATGTTTTTACTTCTTCAGAGTTAGGTAATGTGTAATCTAACTCTCCCATAATTACAACCGAATGGAATATGTCTCCATCACTTTCTAATTGTCCTTTATAGCCTTTGGGTAGCTTTATAAAAAGTCCTTTAAGGTTATCAATGGTATTGCTTTCCCAAAGAAAACTTAGTTCTGCATTACTTTTATAATCAATCCAGTTAGTTTTACTATTATCTAACCAAACAATATTTGAAACATCAATATTAATAGGTCTTTCACCATTATCAAAAGCTTGGTCTATTGGTTTAACTAGATAGGGACCATGATCTATTTCTACATAAGCGATGTTTTCTTTACCTTTTGCTGAGGTAATATGAGATTCTCCTTCGGGTTGTGTCCAAAAGCTTCCTGGTTTCATCCACATATTTTCAGCATTAGGATCATCATTATGTATATTTCCTTTTAAGACTACAGCTCTATAGGTAACGTTATGAATATGAGGTGGTGAAGAAAAACCATCTACAAATTTTGCTAAAAAACCTGTAGGAACTGTTCCTTTTCTATCTCCCCAAACAGTTCCAGCTTGTGGACTTTTATCACCTCTCGCAGGATTTAATTTTTCCCATATTATTTCAGAACTTAAAACCACTTTATTTGTTGGGTTTTCAATGCCCTTACTGTTTTTAGTCTCATTCTTTTCCGGTGACTTGCACATCATAAAAGTGAAAGCTATGATGCATAGAATTGCAATATTTTTCATGTATTCTTTAATTTTGAAGGATGTTCTCAGTATTTGTTATTAGTTCTGCAATTAATTGATCATCGTATGCATCTGGATGCGCTTCACTAAAATGTCCTTTAGGATTGCCTTTATCGTTGTCAAAATATTTGCCAGTAATACCATTGTATTCTTCAGAAACTGCTAAATCATATAATATATCAGAACCTTTTGTTGCTGGCGACCAATGATGCCCATAAGCTTCACTCACCATTTTAGTGTTTAAAAGTGAACCAGGATTAAGGGCAATCACAGCAATGCTG
>NZ_JAOARH010000113.1 GCF_025210595.1 Winogradskyella sp. | reverse complement strand
AGTACTCAAGGTGGGAATCGAACCCACACTTCCGAAGAAACTGGATTTTGAATCCAGCGCGTCTACCAATTCCGCCACTTGAGCAAAACAGGGCAACAAAAATATAAAATAATTTCCGCCAAACAATTAAAAATAGAGGGTTTTATCCTTTTAGCGGGTAAATAATTTTTTCTAACTTTGAACACGCTAAATAACTTAACTAAAACCCTATAAAATCTCGTTCTCAAAATGCAAAATAATATTACAGAAGCTAAAGTTTTCACATGTTCTCAAAGCAAAGATTTAGCAGAAGAAATTGCTACTGCTTTTGGAGTTAAATTAGGTAATGTAATTACGTCTACATATAGTGATGGTGAATTTCAACCATCTTTTGAAGAATCTATAAGAGGTACACGTATTTTTATTATTGGATCTACGCATCCTGGTCCTAAAAACCTAATGGAAATGCTATTAATGATTGATGCTGCAAAACGTGCATCTGCAAGACACATTACTGCTGTAATGCCATATTTTGGTTGGGCAAGACAAGATAGAAAAGATAAGCCAAGAGTACCTATTGCTGCAAAACTAGTAGCAAAAATGTTAGAAGCTGCCGGAGCTACTCGTATTATTACTATGGATTTGCATGCCGATCAAATTCAAGGTTTTTTCGAAAAGCCTGTAGATCATTTATTTGCCTCTACTATATTCTTACCTTATTTAAATAGTTTAAACTTAGACAATTTAACCATTGCATCACCAGATATGGGAGGATCTAAACGTGCTTATGCTTACTCAAAAGCACTAAAAAGCGATGTAGTTATTTGCTACAAACAACGTGCTAAAGCCAATGTTATTTCTCACATGGAATTGATTGGTGACGTTACTGGCAAAAATGTAGTTTTGGTAGATGACATGGTAGATACAGCTGGCACACTAACAAAAGCAGCAGATTTAATGATGGAACGTGGTGCAAAAAGTGTAAGAGCTATTTGTACACACCCTATTTTATCTGGTAGTGCTTACGAGCGTTTAGAGAACTCTAAACTAGAAGAATTAATCGTCACTAACTCTATACCGCTTAAACAGGAGAGTAAAAAATTAAGAGTTTTAAGCTGTGCTAAATTGTTTTCTGAAGTCATGTACAACGTACATAAAAACCAGTCAATTAGCAACAAATTTGTTATGTAAAACGTTTATTTTTCAATTCGAAAAACACCTTTAAAGTTTTATTATATAAAAAACAGCTTAAAAGGCTAGTATTTTTGTATTATATGCTTAAATTTGCAGCCCTCTTACGCAAAATCTGCTTTAGAGGACAAACCCTCAAAATGAGGTAATTAAAAAATAATTTAAACAATTTCTAAAATGAAATCAATTACAATCAATGGATCTCAAAGAGAAAGCGTAGGCAAATCATCAACTAAAGCCTTACGTAATGCTGGTCAGGTTCCTTGCGTATTATACGGAGGAGACAAACCAATGCATTTCTCTGCACCAGATTTAGCATTCTCTAAACTTGTATACACACCAAACGCGCATACAGTTGTGATTGCCTTAGATAATGGTGAAACTTTTAATGCTATTATGCAAGATATTCAGTTTCACCCTGTAACTGATAGAATCCTTCACATCGATTTCTATCAAACTTTTGAAAATAGAGAAATCACTATGGAAATTCCTATTCAAATTGTAGGAACTTCTAAAGGTGTATTAAATGGTGGTGTTTTAAAACGCCCTTACCGCAAGCTTAAGGTTAAAGCAATACCTTCTAAGTTACCAGATTTTATTGAAGTAGATATTACTCCTTTAAAGATTGGAAACAAACTTTACATCACTGAATTAGAGAATGAAGATTATAAATTCTTACATCCAGATAATACAGTTGTATGCCAAGTAAGACGTTCTAGAGCATCTATGTCTATGGCAGATAGCGAAGAAGAGGATGAAGATGAAACTGCTGAAGCATAAGAAAGCATAAATTTTCTTTCAAAATATATAAAAAGCATTCTTTTACAGGATGCTTTTTTATTTTTACACAAATGAAACAAAATGTTTAAGTGTTTAAAAAAGTGGCTTGATTTTAGCAATTCTATTGAAAAAAATGAAGAAGATCTTATGAAAAAATTCTTAATAGTTGGATTAGGTAATATTGGTGAAAAGTACGATAACACCAGACACAATATAGGTTTTAATATTTTAAACTACTTAGTAAGCAAAGAAGATATTTCTTTTGAAACTGTAAAACTTGGCGATACTACTACTCTAAAAATTAAAGGCAGAACTCTTATTCTCCTTAAGCCAAGTACATATATGAATCTTAGCGGAAAAGCTGTAAAGTATTGGCTAGAGAAAGAAAAAATACCTTTAGAAAATTTATTAATTATTACAGACGATCTTAATCTGCCTTTTGGTACAATTAGACTTAAAACAAAAGGTAGTGATGGTGGACATAATGGCCTAAAAGATATTCAAGATAAGTTACAAACTTCAAAGTACAATCGCCTAAGATTTGGCATCAGTGATAGCTTTAGTAAAGGAAGGCAAGTAGACTATGTTCTTGGCAAGTGGAGTGATGACGAAAATTCTAAATTAGAAGAACGATTAAAAACTTGCACCGAAGTAATAAAGTCGTTTGCCTTAGCTGGTGTTAATAACACAATGAATCAATTTAATGGAAAATAATATTATAAATACTTCTCTTCTTTGTTAATATCTCTTTGAATACAATGAAAAAAGTATTTAATCCCTAATTTTACACAAAAGTTACACTAGATTGAAAATTACTGAAACTCCAAAGCTTGTATCAAAAAATGGTTTATCCTTAACCATAGGCACTTTTGATGGTGTTCATATTGGTCATCAAAAAATACTAAATCATTTAAATAAGCTTGCTGTTAAAGAAAACCTTACCTCAACTGTTTTAACATTATTTCCTCATCCTAGAATGGTATTAAAAAAAGATGACTCAATTAAACTTCTTAATACCATTGAAGAACGTATTGAAATTATAAAATCTTATGGTATAGAAAACGTAATTGTAAAAGAGTTTACAAAAGAGTTTTCAGCACTTTCTGCTGAGGATTATGTAAAAACTATTTTAGTTAACGAGCTCAACACAAAACAAATCGTTATTGGTTACGATCACCATTTTGGAAAAAACCGTACGGCTAATATTAACGATTTAAAAAAGTTTTCGGAAACATATAATTTTAAAGTTGAAGAAATTCCAGCTCAAGACATTGAAGACGTTACTGTAAGTTCCACTAAGATTAGAAAGGCACTAAATCTAGGAGACATTGGTACGGCAAACGCATATTTAGGTTATAACTTTTTTATTTCAGGAAGAGTAATTAAAGGCAAAGGCATAGGTAGAACATTAGATTTTCCAACAGCTAATATTTATGTTAAAGAATCTTACAAACTAATTCCTAGTGATGGTGTCTATGTTGTAAAATCTAAAATTGAAGGTTCTACTATATATGGTATGATGAACATTGGCACTAATCCAACACTAGATGGTAAGTTACGCTCAATTGAGGTTCATTTTTTTGAATATAATAGAGACCTCTACGAAAAAGACTTAAAAATTGAATTTTTACATTGGCTTAGAAATGAAAAAAAATTCGAGAATCTTGAAGCTTTAAAAAACCAACTTAATAAGGATATGGCAAATGCTTTAGCCTATATTAATAAAATAGATGAATAAATTTTTATTTAAACATATAGATAATTCTGGTCTTATTGTCTTTAGAATTATATTCGGGTTACTTTGTTTTTTAGAGTCTGTAGGAGCAGTTTTTACAGGTTGGGTAAAACGAACACTTATTGACCCAGAATTTACCTTTTCATTTATTGGTTTTGAGTGGCTACAACCTTTACCAGGTAATTGGATGTATGCGTATTACGTAGTTATGGGGATTTTTGGGCTTCTAATTATGGTAGGCTACAAATACCGATTTAGCATGTTTATGTTTGCTACTATGTGGACAGCCACATATTTAATGCAAAAATCGTCCTATAACAACCATTATTACTTACTGTTTCTGTTAAGTTACTTAATGGTATTTTTACCTGCAAATAGATACGCATCTATAGATGCAAAGCTTAACCCTTCAATAAAACGAATTTCAATGCCTTCTTGGTGCAAATGGGCTATTGTATTACAGTTGTTTATCCTGTACACATTTGCATCAATTAACAAAATATATCCAGATTGGCTAAACACTTCATTTATCGGTTTATTAATGAAAGGTAAAGCCAGTTATCCTATTATTGGCGAACTATTACAGCATAAACCGTTACATTATTTCCTTATTTATGGAGGCATTATATTTGATGGATTAATTATTCCTGCGTTATTATTTAAACCAACAAGAAAATACGCCTTTTTTGCATCTATATTTTTTCATTTATTTAATTCCATAGTATTTCAGGTTGGTATTTTCCCTTACCTTTCTTTAGCATTTAGTTTATTCTTCTTTGAGCCTAAGATTATTAGAAAGATATTCTTACATAAAAAAGAATTTTATAACGCTAATGAAATCATTGTCCCCAGATACAATACTCTACTTATAAGTATTTTTTCAATTTACTTCTTAATTCAAATTGCTTTGCCTCTACGTCATCATTATTTTGAAGACGATGTTCTATGGACAGAAGAAGGTCATAGAATGTCTTGGCGAATGATGCTACGTGCCAAAAGTGGTACAGTTAGCTACACAGTAATAGATGAGGAAACAAATAAGCGAATTCCTATTAAACTAGATAATTACCTTACCAAAAAGCAGCAGCGAGGCGCAAGTACAAAACCGGATGTTATTTGGCAATTTGCTCAACGTTTAAAACAAGATTTTGCTAAAAAAGGAAAATCAGTTAAGGTTTTTGTAAGTGCTTATGTAAGGGTTAATGGTAAGAAATCAAAACAACTGATAGATTCTAAAGTTGACCTTGCCAATGAAGAATGGCATCATTTTAAACATCACGACTGGATATTGCCTTCAAAATAGTTTTTATCTGCTTAAATTCTTATTACTTTTGTTGCCTTATTTTTTGCGCTAAAAAAGGCGTAAACCCAAAATTTTAGATATGTTACAAGTTGCTTTTATTAGAGAGAATAAAGAAGCCGTTATTAAAGGTTTAGCAAAACGAAATATAGATGCTGCTAAAATGATTAATGACGCTATTACTTTAGATGAAGAACGTAGAAATCTTCAGACTAAATTAGATAGTACAAAAGCTGAATCTAATACTTTATCCAAAGAAATAGGTAATTTATTCAAATCTGGTGAAGCACAAAAGGCTAATCTTTTAAAAGAAAAAACAACGCAGCTAAAAGAAACAGTTAAAAGCCTAGAGCAAGAACTAAACGATAAAGCTGATGCTTTAAAAGAAGTATTATACAAAATACCTAATGTCCCTCATGATTCTGTACCAGAAGGGAATTCTGATGAAGATAATAAAGAAATCTATCGCGAGGGTGAGATTCCAAAGCTCTTTGAAGGAGCTTTACCACATTGGGAATTAGCCAAAAAATATGATATCATAGATTTTGAACTTGGTAATAAAATTACTGGAGCTGGTTTTCCTGTTTATAAGGGTAAAGGAGCAAGATTGCAACGTGCTTTAATTGCTTACTTTTTAGACAAAAATACAGCAGCTGGTTATACTGAATACCAACTACCACATTTAGTAAACGAGGCTTCTGGATTTGGAACTGGACAATTGCCAGATAAAGAAGGGCAAATGTATCATGTTACTGCAGATAATCTATACTTAATTCCAACAGCAGAAGTTCCTGGAACTAACATATTTAGAGACACGCTTTTAAACGAAAGTGATTTACCTATTGGCATTACTGGTTATACACCTTGTTTTAGAAGAGAAGCCGGAAGTTATGGTGCACATGTTAGAGGCTTAAATCGTTTACATCAGTTTGATAAAGTTGAAATTATTAGAGTAGAGCATCCTAATAATTCTTATAAAGCTTTTGATGGTATGATAGCGCATGTTAAAGATATTCTGAAAGAATTAAAACTACCTTACAGAATTTTAAACTTATGTGGTGGTGATGTTACTTTTGCTTCTGCATTAACTTACGATTTTGAAGTGTTTTCTACAGCTCAAGATCGTTGGTTAGAAATTTCTTCGGTTTCAAATTTTGAAACCTTTCAAGCTAACAGGTTAAAACTACGTTTTAAAAATAGTGAAGGTAAAAATGAATTATGCCATACACTCAACGGAAGTTCATTAGCATTACCAAGAGTTTTAGCAGGAATTTTAGAAAATTACCAAACTGAAAACGGTATTAAAATACCAGAAGTTTTAATTCCTTATACAGGTTTTGATATGATTTCTTAACGAATTCATTTTGAGTGAATTCAGACATATTTGTTAAAATATGGTGTTTTTTATCGATTTTTAATGTATTTCTTCGTTTTTTTTAATTACTTTTAGGAAGTTAGTAGTCCAAATCGAGAGTTAATCTAGTTATGAAAAACGTAAAGCGTATTGTTCTACTTATTGCATTGGCTGTTATGGTAAGCAAAGTTTTTTTTTAGATATATAATAATAAAACACCAAGACAAAGTAATTGAATCATATTTACAAGAATAATGGTTAATAGCACATTTATTTTGCTGGT
>NZ_JAOARH010000112.1 GCF_025210595.1 Winogradskyella sp. | reverse complement strand
GTACTATCACCAATACCCACAAAAGCTTCGTAGGCAGAAAATCTCTGACTTAAAGGTGTTAGCTCATCTGAAGCTATAACCTTTTGTTCGTTATCTTCAACAGCAAATTTAGCTCCTGTCCATTTATTTCCTTTACCATAAACTACTCGATTAAAAGATCTTAAAAACGTAGAGCTATTAATAGTACTTTCACTATTTAAAAAACTAGAATTTGAAAAAACATTAAAATTACCCAAACGCAAATTTGCAGTGAGATTATGTCTACTTCCATTAAAATTATTAGCATAATCTAAATACTCAAAATTGTAAGCTGCTGTACCTTTTTTAGCATGAGATAATTGCAGCCCAGAAGTGAACAACAATTGATTACCCAATATAAAATTGCCTTGATCGTCTCTATTATCTTCTAAATTCCAATCGCGGTTAAATTCTGCTCTGTATAAACGCTGAATGGTTCTAAAATTCTCTTGAATAAAATCAGTATCTACCAAAGCCGATAAACTCCAAAGACTATCTGCTTTTATTAAGCTTTGATTTATCTTTAACTTACCTGCAAAACCATCATTATCTCCATCATCTATACTCGAAAACAAGTTAATATCATTCTTACTACCTGCTAACTCAAAGAATATGTTTGTTTTTTCACTAGGTTGATATCGACCATTTAATACTGCAATTTGCAATCGTTCTGGCGCCACCAATTGCGTTGTTGGCTCATAATTTCCTTGCGGCACACCTCCAATTGGTGAAACATATTCAAAAATGTTAGTTACTGCATTATCATTACTTAACACGTAGTTTCCTTGGTTAGCACCTACCAAGGTAAAACGCACACTAAACAATTGGTCATCGGGATTTTGAGAAAACACAAAAACTTCTTCACCATCAATAATCTCTTTTCGGTAAAGAATTCTATTCTCAGAAAACGATTCTTCCGTAGCAGAAGGTGCCACCATCAAACTAGTATCATCACCCGCTTCAGCTAAAATTTGAGTTTGTTCAGAAGATAAGTTTTGTTGCAATGGTTGATTTTTAGCATCACTTTCAGAATAAACAGAAACATTTAAACTTAACTTGTCCGTTTTAAAGCTACTTCCACCAAACACAGTAAATCTTGAATAATTACGTTCGCTAAATTGATAATCTACCGTAATACGCATTTCGGACGTAATAGGATATGTAGAGTTGAATATAATTTCTCCTGCATTATAATCAATAATATAATCTCTATTCTCACCACGTTCTAGAGCAATACCGTTAACGTAAACTGTCTCACTACCAGAAACTATAAGTACAAACAACTCATTATTTGGACCTCTTAATTTATAAGGCCCTTGATTACCTTCTTGTGCTGTAAATTGTGTTGTGGTAAACTGCCCTCTCACCAAAGCACCCGAAGCAAAAACCGATGTTTTATCGCTAAGGTTAGCATTAACCAACAAGCCTTGTACGCGCTTAGAAAAATTAGCAAAATAACTATTGGTATTTACCAAATCAACATCACCTGCTCTTATATTCCAATCATCACTAAACAATTCAATAAATACCTGATCAAACTCATCTAAACGTTGCGAATAACCGCTTTCCTGTAAGGGAATATTAGCATCTTGTATCGACGCTCTTAGCGAAACCTTATCGCTCAACTTACCTGATATTTGCAAATCGAGTTCGCTATTTAACACCGAATTTTGGTTATTACCAATCGTCACTCCTCTAGAGATACTACCTGAAGTTGTTAAACCATCAAACGGTGTAAAGGTGTTTTGCCGTTTTGTATTACTTAGCTTGTATAAGGTTTCTATACCTGCTGATGATCTATCAACAATTACTTTATCATCGAGTTGCTTATAGACTTTGGTAATAAATTTTGGGTAACGCAAATATTCTATCTCAACAGTATCAGTAGCAATCGGTTGTATAAACTTTAAAATTGCCTTTTTGTAATCTACGGTATATAATGAAGAATCTACAAGCTTTCCTAATTTTGTCTTCACTACAAATTTTGAAGGATTAATACTCAAAGAATCTATTATAACAGAATTCTTCACAGCAACACGTTTCATTTTATAATTACTAGTATTCTCTTGAGAAAAACCCAAAAGAGCACTAAATAATAACGTAAAAAGTAGTATTGGCTTCATGTAGAATAATAACTGTTAATAACTCAAAATATTTTGACGTTAAAAGCAGCATAAAATAATAGTGTAAAAGTACAGTATTATTTAATTTTGGTTGCCGACATATTAAACGTTACAATTAACTTTAATTATTAAGTTTTTTTTAATTAGATGAAGTGATGTCAACTCCTTATAAAATATTAAATTAAAAGAGACTTCCGCTTTCGCGGAAGATAAATATGAAAATAGTATCATACAACGTTAATGGCATTAGAGCTGCCATAAATAAAGGTTTTATAGATTGGTTAACAGCTACAGATCCAGATGTGATTTGCCTGCAAGAAATTAAAGCTATGAAAGAACAGCTCGATTTAGACCTTTTTACAGAAGCTGGTTACAGCTATAATTATTGGTTTAGTGCGCAAAAAAAAGGCTATAGTGGTGTGGCTATTTTATGTAAAAACGAACCTAATCATATTGAATATGGTACTGGAATAGAATCTATGGATTTTGAAGGTAGAAATCTAAGAGTAGATTACGATGGTGTTTCTATTATGAGTATGTATTTACCTTCGGGAACTAATGATGCAAGATTAGCACATAAGTTTGAATATATGGATCTCATCCACAACTACTTAAATAACCTTAGAAATGAAAAATCTAACTTAGTGGTTTGTGGAGACTATAATATTTGCCATGAGCCTATAGATATTCACAACCCAAAGATGAAAGGTGTCTCTGGATTTTTACCAGAAGAACGCGAATGGCTAGGTGATTTTATAGATAGTGGATTTGTGGATAGTTTTAGACATCTACATCCTGAAAAACAAGAATTTTCTTGGTGGAGCTACAGAGCAAATGCAAGAGCCAACAACAAAGGTTGGAGACTAGATTATGCTATGGTTAGCAAACCTTTACAAGAAAAAATAAAACGAAGCGTTATACTTACCGAAGCCGTTCACAGTGACCATTGCCCAATTTTATTAGAACTCAGCATCTAATTTGAAGCAGACTGTAAATAAACAATAAAACGTAACCCGAATTATAAACTTAACAACAAACGAATCTACAAAAAACATGATTAAAAAAATTTCGTTACTAGCACTTACATTAATCACATTATCATCTTGTGTTTCTAAAAAAATCTATACCGATTTAGAAGACAAATACGCTGATCTTAAAAAAGAAAACAGAACGCTATCTGAAGATATAGAAAAGCTTTCTACTGAAAAAAACTCTTTATCTAATGACTTAAATGCAACTTCTAAGCAATACGATACAGTTCTTGAAGAGTTAAGTCAATTAAAATCAGAATTAGCTGCAACAAAAACCAATAGAGATAATTTAAAAGCCTCTTATGATGCATTAGAAAAAAATAGCTCTGCTGAAATTGCAAAAAACTCAAAAAAGAACAGAGAACTTTTAGCACAACTAGAAGCAAAAGAACAAGCTCTTGCTGCCGAAAATGAACGCTTAGAAAAATTAAAAAAAGAATTAGAAAGCCGCTCTAAACGTGTAGCAGAATTAGAAAGTGTTATTGCGGCTAAAGATGCTAACATGCGTGCATTAAAAGATGCTGTTTCTAAAGCATTAACCAATTTTGAAGGTAAAGGTTTAACCGTAGAGCAACGTAACGGAAAAGTATACGTTTCTATGGAAAATAAACTTTTATTTAAATCTGGAAGCTGGTCTGTTGGTACAGAAGGACGTAAGGCAGTACAGCAATTAGGAAGTGTTTTAGCTGAAAATCCTGATATTGCTATTTTAATTGAAGGACACACAGATAATGTTCCTTACAAAGGCAACGCACAATTGAGTGGTAATTGGGATTTATCTACTAAACGTGCTACAGCTATAGTAAATATTTTAAGAGAAAACACCTCTATTAATCCTGAAAATTTAACAGCAGCTGGTCGTGGCGAATATGCACCTGTAGCTTCTAATGATACTGCTGAAGGAAAAGCAAAAAACAGACGCATTGAAGTGATTCTAACACCTAAATTAGATGAAATTTCAAAACTGTTAAACGAAATTTAGTTATCATTTCTGCAAAAGCAGGAATTTACTATAATGAGATCCTTAAACAAGTTTAGGATGACAAAATAAAAATTTAATTAAAAAAAATCCCATTTTCGTGGAAAATGCTATGAAATACACCACACTTCCCAACACTAATATAAAAGTCAGCAAACTTTGCCTTGGCACTATGACTTGGGGCAACCAAAACACTCAAGACGAAGGTTTTGCTCAAATGGATATGGCAATAGACAATGGGATTAATTTTTTTGATACTGCAGAACTTTACCCTGTACCAGCCACAGCAGACACTTACGCTGAAACCGAGCGCATTATTGGTAATTGGTTTACAAAAACCGGCAACAGAGATAAAGTGATTTTAGCTTCAAAAATTGCAGGACCTGGAGACTACACAGCTCATATTAGAACCACAGGTTTTAGTAAAACTGCACTTAACGAAGCTGTTGATGATAGCTTAAAACGATTACAAACCGATTACATTGACCTGTACCAATTACATTGGCCAGAACGCCAAACCAATGTTTTTGACATACGCGATTATACACATATTACAAACGACCCTTGGCAAGATAATTTTAATGAAATTCTTCATAACCTTGATGAAATTATTAAGTCTGGAAAAATAAGGCACATTGGAATTTCTAATGAAGGGGCCTGGGGAACCATGCGCTATTTAGAAGAAGCTAAATACAATAATTTACCCAAAATGATTACCATTCAAAACGCGTATTCACTATTAAGTAGAACATTTGAAGGCGACTTGGCAGAAATTGCACATCGCGAAAACATTGGTTTACTAGCTTATTCTCCTATGGCTTTTGGTGTGTTGTCTGGCAAATACATTAAAGGATCTGCTGCTGACAATGCTAGATTAAAACTATTCCCAAGATTTGCTCGTTACAGTGGTGAACAAGCTACAGAAGCTACAAAACGTTATTTAAAAATTGCTGAAGAGAATAATATGTCTCTTGCTCAAATGGCATTAGCTTTTGTGAATGAAAGGTCTTTTGTAACAAGTTCCATTATTGGCGCAACTAACTTAGAACAACTTAAAGAAAATATTAACAGCATTAATATTTCTCTATCTGATGATGTCTTAAAAGCTATTAATGAGGTTCATGCTGAGATACCAAATCCTGCACCTTAGTTTCTAAATTAACTATGAATGTATAATAAATCTGCCTTCTTTCTGAGAATCTTAAGAAGATAGATTTTTTTAATTAATCACAAACTATTCTACTCAAAACCAAAGGTGAGTCCTCTGAGTCAAAACTCAAAATAGAATCATCATCATCAAAATAAACCAATAGGCTATTGTCGTCAAAGGCAATTTCGCAATCTACAAATGTTAATCCGCTTACAATAACAAGACTATTCCCTTCAATGGTGTAAGTTCCTCCATGTGCTACAGGTCCTCCACCACCACAACCGTTATTGCAAGTATCTATATCCGAAGAACTAAATTGACCTTCAGAACCAAAACTCCATCCATAATCACAATCTAAATTAGGAGTCGTATTTCTTAAGCTCCATTCACCAACAATTAACTCAGAAAAATCAGAATCAGAATCATTTGAATCATCATCATTTTTACAATTAAACAACAATGATGATACTACCAGTATTAAAAAGATTTTTTTCATTTTGAATCTATTAAATTTCTATTGCATCGTAATTTTATAATAATGTCATCAAAAAAATCTATTATTATTTATTTTTCGACATTATAATAGTGTTAATTCCTTATCTAATCCTTAGGTTTTTTCTACCTTTGCCGATCGCTTATAAATAAGCATCATTTAAGTATAATATTTAGTTTCAATTAATACCTTATGGGCTATCTCTAAGGTTGCTACGCTATCATGTTCAAACTATTAACAACAGGATTTTGGGAAGCTATTGCCAGAATAATTCTTCGTAATAAGATCTTTATTCTTATCGCTATTGTTTCGGCTACAGTATTTTTTAGCATGCAATGGAATCATATGCGCTTCACTTATACAGAAGCTAATATGTTGCCAGATGAACACGAAGTAAATATTACTTATAATAATTTCCTAAAAGTCTTTGGTGAAGAAGGTAATCTCATTGTTCTTGGTGTAAAAGATTCTAGTCTTTTTTCAGTTAAGCAACTTAACGCTTGGAATAAACTTGCTGATTCGTTTAAATCTTTTGATGAGGTAGAAACGGTTTTGTCTATTAAAGACCTTCAAAAACTAATAAAGAACACCCAAAAAGAGCAATTTGATTTAGAACCTTTTATTAAAGATTCTATAACAAGTATTGGGCAGATAAATAAGCTTCAAAACGAGTTATTTAAAAAGTATCCTTTTTATGATAACTTCTTGTTTAATGCTGAATCAAAGACAATCAGAAGTGCTATTTATTTAAAAAAGGATATTGTAAATACACCTATTCGTAAGGATTTTATTATTGATGTTTTAGAAAAAAGAATTGAAGATTTTGAAGCTAAAACCAATTTAGATGTTAGAGTATCTGGCATGCCTTATATTAGAACACTAAACTCTCAGAATATTGTTGACGAAATTCCAATATTTATTGGTGCTGCGCTATTTGTTACTTCTCTAATTTTCTTTTTATTCTTTAGGTCTTTTAGAGCCACATTTATTTCCTTAATTGTTGTGTGTATTGGTGTAATGTGGACCTTTGGTATTTTAGGATTATTGGGTTACGAAATTACAGTGCTTACTGCGCTTATTCCTCCTTTAATTATTGTTATTGGAATACCAAATTGTATTTTCTTAATAAATAAATACCAACACGAAGTTAGAGCTCACGGAAATAAAGTGAAATCGCTTCAACGTGTAATTACTAAAGTAGGCAATGCTACTTTAATGACTAACGTTACAACCGCTTCTGGTTTTGCAACTTTTATTTTAACCGAAAGTAAATTACTTAAAGAATTTGGTATTGTTGCTTCGCTTAGTATTCTAGCAATATTTATACTCTGCTTACTTATAATACCTATAATGTATACGTTTTTACCATATCCTAAAAAACGTCATTTAAAACATCTTAATAAACGATGGATTGGCGGATTTGTAGACTGGATGGAACACATGGTAAAACACAAAAAAATTACTATTTATGTTACTGCCTTTGTATTAATTATGGCAAGTATGATTGGTATAAATCAGATGAAAATTTCTGGTAGTCTAATTGAAGATATGCCAAAAGATAAGCAGTTTTTTAAAGACATTCGTTTTTTTGAAGATGAGTTTAATGGTATAATGCCATTAGAAATTATGGTAAATACCAAGCGTAAAAAAGGAGTTATGAAACTAGCTACTTTAAAACGTATTAATGAACTTGAAGAACTCATTGAAGAAACACCAGAATTATCTAAACCAATTTCTATAGTAAGCTTAGTTAAATATAGTAAGCAAGCTTACTATAATGGCAATCCAAAGTATTATCAATTACCTACAAGTCAAGAAAACAGTTTTATACTATCGTATGCTAAGAACTCTTCATCTGATGTAGATTTATTAAAAAACTTTGTTGATAGCACAGGTCAGTATGCTCGCATCACAACCTTTATGAAAGATATTGGTACTGATAAAATGGAGCGAATTCAAGAGAATATTCAAAATAAAATAGACAAGTTATTTCCAAAAGAACGTTATGAAGTTACCATGACTGGTAAAGCTTTAGTATTTCAAAAAGGAACTAATTATCTGGTAAGAAACTTAGTAATATCATTATCATTAGCCATTTTATTAATTTCATTATTTATGGCTTATTTGTTCCGTTCTTTTAGAATGATTATTGTGTCTCTTATTCCAAATTTATTGCCACTTTTAGTTACCGCTGGTTTAATGGGTTACCTTGGCGTACCAATAAAACCTTCTACCATATTAGTGTTTAGTATTGCTTTTGGTATTTCGGTAGATGACACCATACATTTCTTAGCAAAATACAGGCAAGAATTACAAGCAAACCACTGGAAAATTAGAAAATCGGTATACGCTGCTTTAAGAGAAACTGGAGTAAGTATGTTTTACACCTCAATTGTATTGTTCTTTGGCTTTTCAGTATTTACCATATCTAGCTTTGGAGGTACAGTAGCTTTAGGAGCTTTAGTATCTATTACTTTATTGTTTGCTATGCTTTCTAACTTGTTACTATTACCATCACTTCTATTATCGTTAGAACGAAATATTGCTAATAAAGAAGTATTGCGTAAACCAGCCATAGATATTATTCCTTCAGAAGATGACAATGAAGGTCCTATAAAAAACGAATAAGAACATTTATCTTAGCATTTCAAAATAAATAAAAATGACAACAAAAACTGTAGCAGAATTATTATCAGAAGATATCACTTTACAAGATGTTACTGTAAAAGGATGGGTAAGAACTTTTAGAGCAAATCGCTTTATAGCTTTAAATGATGGCTCTACTATAAATAATATTCAGTGTGTTGTAGATTTTGAAAATTTTGATGAAGCTACACTTAAACGTATTACTACAGGTGCTGCAATACATGTTACTGGAGAATTAGTTGAAAGCCAAGGCAAAGGACAATCTGTTGAAATACAAGTAAAAGAATTAGAAGTTTTAGGAGATTCTGACCCAGAAACCTATCCTATTCAACCTAAAAAGCACACGTTTGAATTCTTAAGAGAAAACGCACACTTGCGCACAAGAACTAATACTTTTAGTGCTGTAATGCGATTACGCTCTTCATTATCATTCGCTATTCATAAGTATTTTAATGAAAATGGCTTCTATTACATGCATACACCAATTATTACTGGTAGTGATGCTGAAGGTGCAGGCGAAATGTTTCGTGTAACAGGCTTAGATGCAAAAAACCCTCCTTTGACAGAAGATGGTAATGTAGATTATAAAGAAGACTTTTTTGGTAAAGAAACCAACTTAACAGTTTCAGGCCAGCTCGAAGCTGAAACTTATGCCATGTCTCTTGGCAAAGTGTATACTTTTGGACCAACATTTAGAGCTGAAAATTCTAATACCTCTCGCCATTTAGCTGAATTTTGGATGATAGAACCAGAAGTTGCTTTTATGGATTTAGCAGGCAATATGGATTTAGCCGAAGATTTTATGAAATCGGTTTTAAGTTATGTTTTAGAAAACAACAAAGAAGATTTAGAATTCTTAGACAAGCGTCTTCAAGATGAAGAAAAAAAATTGCCACAAGCGCAACGTAGTGATATGGGCTTAATTGAAAAAATTAAGTTTGTTGTAGATAACAATTTTAAACGTGTTAGCTATACTGAGGCTATTGATATTCTTAGAAACTGTAAACCAAACAAGAAGAAAAAATTTAAATATCTTATTGAAGAATGGGGAGCAGACTTACAATCTGAACATGAGCGCTTCTTAGTTGAAAAACACTTTAAATGTCCTGTAATTTTATTTGATTATCCTGCAAACATTAAAGCCTTTTACATGCGCTTAAATGAAGATGGTAAAACGGTAAGAGCTATGGATATATTATTTCCAGGTATTGGAGAAATGGTTGGTGGTTCTCAACGTGAAGAACGCTTAGATGTTCTCAAGGAAAAAATGAAAGCTTTAGATATACCAGAAGAAGAATTATGGTGGTACTTAGATTTACGTAAATACGGAACTGCTGTACATTCTGGATTTGGTTTAGGCTTTGAGCGCTTGGTTATGTTTGCAACAGGAATGAGCAATATTAGAGATGTAATACCTTACCCAAGAACACCTCAAAACGCAGAGTTTTAAGAATTTTAAACCTGCAAGGTTTCTAAAACCTTGTAGGTTTTTTTTATTATTTTTATATACAACAGAAATGTTATGTCCCTAAAACAATTTTTACAATTTAAACTATCACAAAAGCTGTCACCACAGCAGATTCAACTCATGAAGTTGATTCAATTGCCTACACAAGCTTTTGAGCAACGTTTAAAACAGGAATTGGAAGAAAATCCTGCCTTAGACACAGGAAAAGACGAATCTTCAGAAGATAGTTTTGATGAATTTGATAATTCTGTAGAAGATATAAATGATAATGATACTATTGATGCAGAAGATATTAATATAGATGAATATTTGAGTGATGATGAAATACCAGATTATCGTACTCAAGTAAACAATTATAGTTCTGATGATGAGGAAAAAAGTGTTCCTTATGCAGCAGGCACATCTTTTACACAACATTTAATTAATCAATTAAACACTTTCCGACTATCAGATCAAGAAGAAGAAATCGCCTATTTCTTAGTTGGCAGTGTAGATGAAAGCGGTTATATACGTAGATCTTTATCAGATATTACAGATGATTTAGCCTTCACACAAAATGTTTACACTTCAGAAGAAGAAGTTGAAAAAGTGCTTAAAATTGTACAACAGCTAGATCCTGCTGGTGTGGCTGCTAGAAATCTTCAAGAATGTCTAAGTATTCAATTAAACAGAAAAGAGCAAAATACTGATGTAGAATTAGCTTGTGCCATCATTGACAAAGCTTTTGAACAATTCACAAAGAAGCATTATAAAAAATTAATGCAAAAATTTAGTATCAACGAAGAGCAACTCAAAGATGCTATTGAAGAAATAGAGCGTCTTAACCCAAAACCTGGTGGTTCTTATGCTGGTAATAACAAAATTGTTGAGCATATTGTACCAGACTTTGCAATAAAAATTACCGATGGAAAATTAGAATTAACTCTAAATGGTAGAAATGCTCCAGAACTACACGTATCTAGAGAGTATAACAACATGCTTAAAGGCTACAAAGACACAAAAGAGAAGTCTAAAGCACAAAAAGATGCTGTTCTTTTTATTAAGCAAAAGTTAGATGCTGCTAAATGGTTTATAGAAGCTGTAAGACAGCGTCAGCAAACCCTTTTTGTTACTATGAGTGCTATAATGCATTATCAAAAAGAGTATTTTTTAACGGGAGATGAACGCAAACTTCGTCCTATGATTTTAAAAGATATTGCTGATGAAATTGATATGGACGTTTCTACAATATCTCGTGTTGCAAATAGCAAATATGTAGATACACCTTATGGTACAAAATTGATTAAGGAATTCTTTTCTGAATCCATGACCAATGACCAAGGTGAAGAAGTTTCTACCAGAGAAATAAAAAAGATACTTGAAACCGTAATAGATGAAGAGAACAAAAAGAAACCTTTAACTGACGAGGCACTCTCTAAAATACTAAAAGAAAAAGGGTATCCAATTGCTAGACGTACTGTTGCTAAATATAGAGAGCAATTAGATATTCCGGTGGCTAGATTGAGAAAAGAATTGTAATAAAATAACTTATTATAGATGAAAAACTTTATTTTAAAAAGCATCTCATTTGTTTTTCATCCATTGATTATGCCTTTACTTGGCGTAATCTTTTATTTTCACAAAACACCGCGTTTTATTCCAAAACCAGTGCAAAACGCAAAGATCTTTTCAATAGTTATTCTTACTATTATATTACCAATACTGCTCTTTTTTTTACTTAAAACTATAAATAAAGTCGATAGTATTTATCTTAAAAGCACTAGAGAACGATTAATTCCTTTGCTAATTAATTGTATAATAACGACGCTTATATTAATACGTGTTCTTAATCCAAATGAGATTGTTGAATTATATTATTTCTTTCTAGGCATATTATGCTCTACTCTTTCTTGTTTTATAATGGCAATTTTTAAAGTAAAGGCGAGCATACATATGATAGCAGCTTCTGGCTTCTTTATGTTTACCGTTGCTATAGGTTTACATTATAAAATAAATATTAATGGTACTATAGCCTTAATGATGATTATTATGGGTGCTATTGCAACATCTCGTTTGCACTTAAAAGCTCATACTAATGCAGAACTAATTGTTGGGCTTTTTACAGGGCTTTTCCCTCAGTTAATATTTATGAAATACTGGCTATAGTATATAGAACATTAAGCCAATCTTAAACGACTTCATGTCTATAGATTGATTATTCAACCTTGCAGAATCATCAAAAATTGAATTTAACCCATAGTATGCGTGAAAATTCCAGGTTCCGTAACCTACGCTTAATGTTAGCCCATATTGAAGCGTATTAAATTCATCTAGGTTTTTGAGTATCACATTACCTGCATCGCTCTTAAATTTAGTTGAATTATAAAAGAGATAGCCTAATTTAAATCCAGGATAAATTCTTAAAAAATTGTAGTCTGTTGCATTAGATTTTCTCCATCTAAATTCAAACGGAACTTCTAACAAATAGGTTGTAAATTTATTTTTTGAAACATTAATTTCACTTTCGTCGATAATGTTGAACACAGTCTCATTATCTACCTCAGAAATGGAAATATTTTGGTTATATGAGTTAGAAGACAAGCCCAAACCTAATCCAAAAGCAATGTTTCTGTTCTCATTTATTGGCATATCTCTAATAAACCCAAAATGAAATCCAGTAGAAAAACCACTTTGATTAACATCGCTAGGTTTTTCATTAAAAAGATTATAGGTTACAGAAAAATAAAACTGATCTTCTCTATAATTTTTATATAATTCCGTTTTATCTGTATTGTTTTCATCTTGTGAAAAACTAATACATCCCATAAAAAACATGAAAACAAAAAGGACATTCTTCATAGAGTTAAATTTACATGATTTTTTTTACTTGAAAGTTTAAAAAGATAAATGAAGTTTATGGTTTTAGGAAATAAAAAAAGGCGTTTCAAGTAAAATTGAAACGCCTTTTTTATAAAATTAAGAATACTCTATTCTACTTTTGTATTAGCAATATACATTACTTTTAATGTATTTGCTTTTCTAAGTTCTTGCTTAATATCAGATACTAAACCAGCATGTGTTTCTTTATCAATTTTAAGACCAACAACAAACTTTGGT
Organism: Winogradskyella sp.; assembly: GCF_025210595.1. GTDB lineage: Bacteria > Bacteroidota > Bacteroidia > Flavobacteriales > Flavobacteriaceae > Winogradskyella. Next base: position 21,786 of record NZ_JAOARH010000112.1, on the reverse strand, counting down.
TGTAGCTCTTCAATTAATTCTGCTTGCGCTGCCAACACACTTGGTTGAACTTCTTCTACGCTTATAATAGCATCGTTAAATTGAATTACTGGTTGATCTCCTAATTGTTTAAACTGAGCACTTGGTTTACCAGCATAAATAAAAGCTGTTCTATCTTTTTTAAGCTTCTCTACCTGATCTGCACTAGGCAATTTGTTCTCTATCATTAAAGAACTGTCTCTCATTACTGTTGCTACCATGAAAAAGAAAAGCAACATAAAAACAATATCTGGTAAGGATGCCGTTGAAATAGCCGGCAAATCTCCTTGTTTTCCTTTTTTAAATTTTGACATAATTGTTGCTTTTAATTCTTATCTGGTTCTGCTTCAGACAATTTCATAGGAAACAATTTTTTAATAGTTTCTATCTGACCATTCAATATTGTATCCTTTGTAAATTGATTCTTCTCTTTCTCCTCTAACATGGCTTGATAAACTTTATCAGTATCTCGATACTTCCTTAAATTACCATATAGACGCTTTGCTTCTCTTTCTCTTAAGAAATTATAGGCTGCTACAAGCTCGTTTTGCACATCCATGTATTGCTCGTAAGAGGTTTCTCTATCGTGTTTCATGGAAATAATTGCTTTATCAGGATGATCTGAAGATGATGCATCTCTTTTTCCTTTGCAATAATCGCAATTTTGTCCTGCTGCATTTGTTCCTCCTCCATTATCAAGAAAATCTATTGCTGCTTGTCTTAAATCTTTTATTTCCATTTGCTCTTCTTCAACAAGCAATTGGTTGTTACGATTTATAAGAACTGTAAACAGGTTTTTTTGCTTAATAATTGGCGGATCTACTTGAGAATCGTCAATAGGCGGCAAACTTCTTAATAGTCCTTTATCTTTTTCTATAGTTGTTGTAACTAGGAAGAAAATAAGTAATAAGAAGGCAATATCAGCCATTGAACCTGCATTTACTTCTGGTGCTGCTCTTTTTGCCATACCTTATTTATTTACTAATTGTTTTTTTAACTCCAGAGAAAATCATTGAAATTGCTGCAATAACAATTAATATGTAGAATGCTATTAATCCACCTCCTACTAATTTTGATTCACTCTCGGTTGCCATTTTATCTCCATATTTATATAGTCCAGAAGCGAATGATTCGTCTGGTCCATTTGAAATTACATAAGAGATAATTAATACTGCAGCAAATACACCTACACCTATTAATGTGTTTTTAAGACCAGATGTGTTTGTAAATAAGTTTTTAACTACAAAAACCACTACAAATAACAAAACCAACCCTAAAATAATGTAAGCAATGATTGCCATTGGTTCAACAATAGCAGTATCACCTGCTAAAGCCGCTGCTTTAATCTCCTCATCTCCTTCTGCTATTATTCTTCCTAGAGAAACAATACCAGCTAAGCTAAGAACTAAAGCTACTATTTTTAATATTTTATGTAACATATTTTATTTGGTCTTTATTATTTTTTGTGTCTTACTAATAAGTCCATCAAAGTAATTGATGCATCTTCCATATCATTTACAATACTATCTATCTTAGCGATAATGTAGTTGTAAAATATTTGAAGAATAATAGCCACAATAAGACCAAATACTGTTGTTAAAAGTGCTACTTTAATACCACCTGCTACTAATGAAGGCTGCATATCACCTGCTGCTTCAATTTTATCAAAGGCTTGAATCATACCAATTACTGTACCCATGAAACCAAGCATTGGTGCTAATGCGATAAATAAAGAAATCCAAGAAACGTTTTTCTCTAACTGACCCATTTGTACTCCACCATAAGCTACAACAGCTTTTTCAGCAGCATCTATATCTTCGTCTGCTCTATCTAATCCTTGGTAGAATATAGAAGCAACAGGCCCTTTTGTGTTTCTACAAACTTCTTTAGCAGCTTCAATACCACCAGAAGAAAGTGCATCTTCTACATTTTGAGTTAATTTTTTTGTATTTGTAGTAGAAAGATTTAAAAAGATAATTCTCTCAATAGCTATTGCTAAACCAAGAATTAAACATAATAATACGATACCCATAAATCCTGGTCCACCTTCAATAAAACGCTTTTTTAATTCTTGATGGAAACTCAAATCTTCTGCTGTTTCTTCTGCATCTTGAGTTATGCTTGTTACTGTTTCTGTTGTTGTAGCTAATGTAGTTGCATTGGCATTAACAGTTCCGATAGCCATTAAAAATGTTATGGCAAGGATAGAAAATAATCTTTTCATTGTTCTTAATTCTTAATTTTATTAGTTAAAGTGTTAAAGATAAAAAAAATAATGTAAAAACCGTCTAAAACCTGTGCAGAGAGGAAGGGATTCGAACCCTCGATACCCTTTTGGAGTATACACACTTTCCAGGCGTGCGCCTTCGACCACTCGGCCACCTCTCTGTAAATTTTATCAATAATTACAGTCTGCCAAATAACGAAAAAAACTTCAAACTCTAAAATTTGTATCGTTAAATTTAAGTCAATTCTCCACGTAGAGAAGTTTCGAATATTTTTTTGAATTCTAATGCCTCTATTTCCTCTCCTAAAAGGTACATTAGTTTTGTTATTGCAGCTTCTGTTGTGATGTCTTTACCAGAAATTACACCAATAGATTTTAATTGAGAACTCGTCTCATATTGCCCCATATTAACACTACCCCCTATGCATTGAGACACGTTAACAACATGTAATCCTCTAGAGATATTCCCTTTAAGTAAATCTACAAACCATGTTTCGGTATTAGCATTACCAGACCCATACGTTTCGAGCACTAAACCGTCTATGGTTTTACAATTCAAAATAGCTTCTACAAATGATTTTGATATTCCAGGAAACAGTTTTAAAATACCAATGTTAGTATTCATTTTTGTACGAACAATTAAGCGTTTATCTAGCTGCGTTCTCCACAAATATTCTTTATTAACATTAAGATGCACACCAGATTCTGCTAAATTTGGATAATTTAACGACTCAAATGCTTCAAAATGTTCTGCATTTATTTTTGTTGTTCGATTTCCTCGATATAATTTGTACTCAAAATAAAGCCCTACTTCTCTTATTACTGGCAAACCATTTTCTTGCAATGAAGCCATCTGGATTGAAGTAATTAAATTTTCTTTAGCATCTGTTCTTAAATCACCTATTGGTAATTGTGAGCCTGTAAAAATTACTGGTTTTGATAAATTTTCTAGCATAAAACTCAATGCAGATGCAGAGTAACTCATTGTATCACTACCATGAAGCACCACAAAGCCATCAAAATCTTGATAGTTATCTTTTATGATAATTGCAATATCTGCCCAATATCTGGGATTCATATTTGAAGAATCTATTGGTTCCTTAAACGAAATCGTTTCTATATTACAGTCTAATAACCGAATTTCTGGTATTCTGGTGAGAATGCTATCAAAATCAAAAGCTTTTAAAGATCCAGTATCTGCATCTTTTATCATTCCTATAGTACCACCAGTATAAATAAGTAAAATATTGGGTTTTTGCATGTTTTATATACCAAATACTTGTTTTGAATTTTCTGTTGTAACTCTAGCAATCTCTTCATTGCTAATTGCGTAAAGTTCGGATAATTTTTCTAATACTCTAGTAACATAAAAGCTTTCGTTTCGCTTTCCTCGATATGGTTTTGGTGCTAAGTAAGGAGAATCTGTTTCTAAAACGATATGTTTTAAATCTATTTGATTGATAAACTGATCTATTTTCCCATTCTTAAAAGTAACTACTCCACCTATTCCTAGTTTCATATTATACGATATGGCTCTATGTGCTTGCTCTAATGTACCAGTAAAACAATGAAAAATACCGAATAAATCTTCTGATTTTTCTTCTTCTAAAACATTAAAAATCTCATCGAATGCCTCTCTGCAATGGATAACTATTGGGAGCTTATGCTGCTTTGCTAAATTAATTTGATGTCGGAACGCTTCTATTTGAATATCTAAAGTGCTTTTATCCCAATATAAATCAATTCCAATTTCACCTACTGCATAAAACTTTCGCTTATTTAACATCTCCTCAACATGTCTTAATTCTTCTTTAAAGTTAGATTTTACATGCGTAGGATGTAAACCCATCATTAAAAAAACATGCTCTGGAAAATCTTTTTCTAGTTGAAGCATAGATGCTGTGTAAGTAGAATCTATAGCTGGTATAAAAAAACGTGAAACATCAGCTTCTAAAGCCCTTTTAATCATTTCTGCTCTATCGTCTTCAAACGCTTCGCTATATAAATGTGTATGCGTATCGGTTATAATCATTTGCCAAAAATAATTGTTTAGAATATTATATTTACACAAATTTTAAAAATGGAATCATTAAAGGACTTTCTTGTTAAGAAAGGCTACTCAAAAATTAAGCTCAAACTAACAAAAACCAATCATTTTGAAATTAAAGCAACTATTAATGGTATTAAAGGTCGTTTTATTTTAGACACTGGTGCCTCTAGTAGCTGTGTTGGTTTTGAAGCTATCGAACGATTTAACCTTAAAGTTAAAGATTCTGAAATTAAAGCGGTTGGTGCTGGCGCATCTGATATGCTAACACAAATCTCTAAGTCTAATGAGATTAAAATTGGGACTTGGAAAAAAAACAGAGTTGCTTTAATATTATTTAATCTATCTCATGTAAACAATGGACTCATTAATCATAATGCAGACCCTGTTGACGGTATAATTGGCGCTGATATTCTTAAAAAAGGAAAAGCTATAATTGATTACGAAAAAAAACATCTTTATTTAAAATTAAAAGAAATTCCGCTATCAAAATAATCTTTAGTATATTTAACTACCTAGTTGATTAATAGCCAACATGAACCCTACTATAATAATTGCAGATGACCATCCTTTGGTATTGAAAGGTCTTGAGGATTTTTTAAACGAAAACAACCATAATGTTTTAGCTAGTGCCAAAAACGGCAAAGAAGCCCTAGCTTTAATTAAAGCTCACCAGCCTGACATTGCAATTTTAGATATTAAAATGCCTTTTTATACTGGTTTGCAAATTGCTGAAAAATGTAAAGAAGCCAATTTAAAAACAAAAGTTGTTCTTATTACTTTTGAAAAGGACGAAAAAATATACAACAAAGCGCAAACATTAGGAATTTATGGTTATGTTTTAAAAGAATTCGCTTTAGACGAAATAGAAAATTGTATTGCTTCTGTAGTTAAAGACAAACCCTATTTTAGTCCAGATCTTTTAGATTTTATTGAAGTTGAAGAAAAACCCGATTTTTTAAAAAAACTCACAGAAACTGAGATAAAAATTTTAAAATTAATAGCAAAAAATAAGATTGCTAAAAAAATTGCCGAAGAATTATGTTGTTCTAAACGCACTGTAGAAAAACACAAAAGTAACATTATCAGTAAACTAGGCATTGAAAAAACAAAAAACTGTCTTCTAATTTGGGTTAAAGATCATCAAGATCACTTTTTATAAAATATACGTATTAATACGTATAGTATCGCATTATTATTATTCGCAATTTTACGCCTAGATTTAGGTTACTTTTCTAGATCATTTGTTATTAATTATAGGGTTAATAACTGAGCTATTAATTAGTTCTTAGGGGATATTTGAGCCTTGAACAATGTTCAGGGCTCATTTTATTTACAAAAACCTAAAATATACGTATTAATACGTATGGTTTGGTATTATAATTATTAAGAATTTTACAGCGCTATTAATCTAAGCCTCAGATTATATTTTAAAGCTCTGAGCTATTTTATATAGTTCAGGGCTTTTTTAAAAAACAAAACATATGGATACAGTGAAAGACAATACAACAAAAAGAGATAAAATCTTTATGATCCTACTTATCATAAGTTCTATTGTAGTCATCACAGCCAATATAGCTGTTAATTTTTTTAGTTAATTTTAGTTAGTTACTCTTGTTAAATTTATTTAGGAGTAAAAAAAGCGCAATTTTAAACAAAATTGCGCTTTTCATTTATTTAGTGATAGATGTTTTACATCTCTAAAGCTTTCTTAGGATTATTATCCATTAATAATTCTGTAGGATTTTCTAATGCTTCTTTAACAGCAACTAAGAATCCTACTGACTCTCTTCCGTCAATAATTCTATGGTCGTAAGATAATGCTACATACATAATAGGTCTAATTTCTACCTTGCCATCTATAGCTACAGGTCTTTCTACAATATTATGCATACCAAGAATACCACTTTGAGGAGGATTAATAATAGGAGTAGATAACATACTACCAAAAACACCACCATTAGAAATCGTAAAAGTTCCTCCAGTCATTTCATCAACTGTTATTTGACCATCTCTTGCTCTAATTGCCAAACGCTTAACCTCAGACTCCACTCCTCTAAACGTTAAGTTTTCAGCATTTCTAATTACTGGCACCATTAATCCTTTTGGTCCAGAAACTGCAATACTAATATCGCAAAAATCAAACGAAATCATTTCTTTACCATCTATCATAGAATTTACAGCAGGATACATCTTTAATGCTCTTACTACTGCTAAAGTAAAGAAACTCATAAAACCAAGACTCACACCATGCTTTGCTTTAAACTCTTCCTTATATTGCTTGCGTAAATTAAAAATTGGCGACATATCAACCTCATTAAAAGTGGTTAACATTGCCGTTGTATTTTTTGCTTCTACTAAACGCTCGGCAACTTTACGACGTAACATAGACATCTTACTACGAGAAGTTCCTCTATTACCTCCTGTAGGTGTCCCCATAGATGGTACCGCTTTAATAGCATCATCTTTTGTTACTCGACCATCTTTACCTGTACCTTTAATCGTACTGGCGTCAATACCCTTTTCATCTAAAATTTTTCTAGCTGCAGGACTTGGAGTTCCTGTTGCATAAGTGTCTTTAGCAGGTTCTGATTTAACCTCTTGCTTTGGCGCTTCAACTTTTTCTTCTTTTGCTGGCGCTGCCGCTGTACTCCCATCTGGCTTTTCTGCACTAGTATCTATTAAACAAACTACTTGCCCAACTGCTACTGCATCACCTTCTTCTGCTTTAAGCGTTATAGTTCCACTAGCTTCCGCAGGCAATTCTAGCGTAGCTTTATCACTATCTACTTCAGCAATGGCTTGGTCTTTTTCAACATAATCACCATCAGAAACTAACCATTCTGCAATTTCTACTTCTGTAATAGACTCGCCTGGTGAAGGCACTTTCATTTCTAAAATCATGCGTTTTAATTGTATTTAACCTATAATGGCTTATTTATTTTTCTTTCTTATTTGGTTATTCTTGTTTTTATCAAAAACGTAATCTATAACTTCTTGATGTCTTGTTTTAGAACGGACAGAACTTCCTGCTGCTGGTGCACCATATGGTCTCCTAGTTGCAGCTCTCCATTGTCTAGTTTCTTCTAAATGCATTAACATATGGCCATAAGCTCCCATATTACGAGGCTCTTCTTGTGCCCAAACGACATCATTTGCATTTTTATATTTTTCAAGAATAGTTCTAATCACATCAACTGGGAGCGGGAACAATTGCTCTACTCTTACTAAAGCAACATCTTCTCTTCCGAGTTTTTCTTGTTCTTCTAATAAATCGTAATAGAATTTACCTGTAACAAAAACCAATGTTTTTATTTTATCAGCTTTAGCACTAGCATCATCTATAATCATTTTAAAGCTTCCATTTACAAAATCCTCTACTTTTGAAACCACTTTAGGGTGACGCAGCAAACTTTTTGGTGTAAACACTACTAAAGGTTTTCTATAATTGGCTTTCATTTGCTTACGCAACAAGTGAAACATATTAGCTGGCGTTGTACAATCTGCAACAAACATATTATCCTTTGCACAAACTTGTAAATAACGCTCCATACGACCAGATGAATGCTCTGCTCCTTGCCCTTCATAACCATGAGGTAGCAACATCACTAACCCGTTAGATGTTTTCCATTTATCTTCACCAGAAGAAATATATTGGTCTATCATTATCTGAGCTCCATTACTAAAGTCTCCAAATTGTGCTTCCCAAATGGTTAATGTATTAGGACTTGCCATAGCATAGCCATAATCAAAACCTACAACACCGTATTCTGATAATAATGAATTATAAATTGTAAATTCCCCTTGATTTTCTGAAATATTATTTAATAAAACTATTTCTTCTTCACTATCCTCAACTTTAACTACTGCATGACGATGCGAAAATGTACCACGCTCTACATCTTGCCCTGAAATTCTAACATTAAATCCTTCATTTAATAAAGACCCATAAGCTAAATGCTCTGCCATAGCCCAATCTAACTTGTCTTGATTAAACATGGTTTGTCTAATCTCGACTAATTTCTGGATTTTACGGAAAAACTTTTTATCCTTTGGAAGACTAGAAATTACTTTGGTTACATTCTCTAAAACATCTCTAGACACTGTAGTATCTACATCTTTCATCATTTCTACCTCAGTAACACGATTTAAACCTTTCCATTCTTCTTTCATAAATGGAGTAATTTCGGTTTTATCTTCCTTACGAGAGTCTACTAGTTTTTCTTCGAGCTTATCTTTGTATTTCTGCTCTATATATTTTACATAACCTTCATCTATAACACCTTCGCTAATTAAGCGTTGTGCATAAATATCTCTTGGGTTACTATGCTTTGCAATAGCCTTATATAGTAATGGCTGGGTAAACTTAGGCTCGTCACCTTCGTTATGACCATACTTTCTGTAACCTAATAGATCAATAAAGACATCGCGCTTAAATTTCATTCTAAAATGCAATGCAAAAAGCGCAGCATGTACTACAGCTTCTGCATCATCTGCATTAACGTGTAATACAGGAGACAATGTTACTTTAGCAATATCTGTACAATAGGTACTAGAACGTGCATCTAAATAATTGGTTGTAAACCCAATTTGATTGTTTACTACAATATGAATGGTACCATTGGTTTTATAACCATCTAGCTGAGCCATTTGCACAACTTCGTAAACCAATCCTTGTCCAGCAATTGCAGCATCTCCATGCACAACTATAGGCAATACCTGTGAAGCATCAGTGATTTCCTTTTTATCTTGCTTGGCTCTTGTTATACCTTGCACAACAGCACCAACAGTTTCTAAATGTGATGGGTTTGGTGCAATATTTAAGTTAATTTTTTTGTTATTATAGGTTTCTCTATTACTAGTCCAACCTAAGTGGTATTTTACATCACCATCAAAAACCTGCTCTTCATAATCCTTACCATCAAACTCACTAAATATATCTTTGGCTGATTTTCCAAAAATATTAGTTAGAGTACTTAAACGACCACGATGTGCCATTCCCATAACAAATTCCTTAACACCTTCATCAGCAGCACGCTCTATTATAGCATCTACAGCAGGAATTAGAGATTCGTTCCCTTCTAAAGAAAAACGCTTTTGACCGACATATTTTGTATGAAGAAAAGACTCAAAAGCTACAGCTTCATTTAACTTTTTGAGAATGTATTTTTTTTCATCAGTAGTAAAATTACTGTGATTATCATTAACGTTTAGTTTGTTTTGAATCCATTCAATCTCATTTGGATTTCTAATATACATATACTCAACACCAATTGAATCGCAATAAATACGTTCTAAATGATCAATAATTTCTTGTAGCGTTGCAGTACCAATACCAATGATCTCACCAGCAGAAAACATTGTGCTAAGGTCATTTTTAGAGAGTCCGAAATTTTCGATTTCTAAAGTAGGAGCGTATTTTCTTCTAGCTCTTACAGGATTGGTTCTAGTAAATAGGTGACCTCTATTTCTGTAACCATCTATAAGTTTTACAACCTGAAATTCTTTTTGAAGTTGCTCAGGAATCTGTGTAGAAACACCTTCTACAATTTCACCTTCCATGCCATAATTTTCTGCACCAAAATCGTAACCTTGAAAAAAGGCACGCCAACTTGGTTCTATAGCATCAGGATTTTTTAAGTATTGGTCATACAAGTCAGCAAAATACGCTGTATGCGCTGCGTTGAGAAAGGAATATTTATCCATTATTTATATGAGACATTGTCGTTTCAACAAAATTTCTTCAAAAATACAACATTTACTACATATAGAAATGCTTTTGTTATATTTATAACTTATATAGATTTAAGAATTATTAAGATGATAAAAATTAGAATAAACATCTCTAAAATATTTATTTTTAGCTGTATTCTTATGACTTTTTTTGAGTATTCTGCAAATGCGCAAAGTGCAGATGAAAACACTTTTTGGAAAAATGTTCAGTTTAGTGGTGGTGTTGGTTTAAATTTTGGAGATAGATTTTTTAGTGGTGTTATTGCACCAAATGCTCTATATAACTTTAATCCGTATGTATCTACTGGTATAGGACTTAATTTTCAATACAGCTCTCAGCGTAATGCGTTTAAATCTACAGTTGTAGGAGGAAATGTAATAGGCTTATTTAATCCATATAGAGAATTACAACTTTCTACTGAGTTTGAACAACTGTATGTTAACCGAGATTTTGATGAACAGTTTGTTTCAAATGTAGATGACAGTTATTGGTATCCTGCTTTATTTTTAGGAGCTGGTTATAGAAATGGGAATATTACCTTTGGCATTAGATATGATGTGTTTTATGATGAAGACAAAAGCATACAAAACCAAGCTTGGATGCCATTTGTAAGGTTTTGGTTTTAAACAAAAAGAAACTTTTTCAATTGTTACAGTATTATATCTACAAAGGCAACACCGATTTTCCATCATTAATATGCGCTGCAAGTTCATTTAAACTTGTACATTCAAGACGTTTTAATATCTGTTGCTTTTCTCTAAAAACCAAATGATGAAGCGAACATGGATTATCAACATTACATTCATTTAAGCTTAATAAGCAAGAATTCATTCTATCCTCACCATCAATCGCATTAATGATTTGAATCACTTTCACTTGTCTATTTTTTTCATTTAAATAAAAGCCACCTTTTGGCCCTTTGTGAGAAGACACTAAGTCTAATTTAGATAAGGTTTGCAAAATTTTAGCAATATAATGCTTAGGTACATTAATTGGTTCTGCAATATCCTTAATCATTATTTTTTGATCTTCTGATGAATGAACTGCTAAATATAAAACAGCTTTTATGGCATATTTTGTTGAATTTGAAAACATAGATAAAAATAATTGCACAAATATAAAAGAAGATGTTTTTATCTTAAATATGATTTTTATCATATTTTATCTTTCTAAGTAAAATTACATTTGCCCATACAAAACCATAGCCTTATGAAAATTATATCGCAACTATTATTATGCCTAACATTTCTATTTGTTTTTTCTTGTGGGAACAATGAAAAAAAACCTGAAGTAGATTACGGCAAAAAAACACCTGCTAAAACAGAAAGCAAAGAACCAGCATCTAAACGAAAAGACTTAAACAACAAAGGCGTTGGCCCAATAACTTCGGTAGATTTACCTTTAGTAGTAGATCAAGAAATGGCAGCTGAAGGAAAAGTTATTTATGAAAAAATGTGTACTGCATGTCACAAAATAGATAAAAAATTTATTGGCCCATCACCAAAAGGAATATTAGAACGTCGTACTCCTGAATGGGTTATGAACATGATTCTTAGCCCTGAAGTCATGGTGAAAGATGATCCTCTTGCTAAAGATTTACTTATTGAGTTTAATGGTTCGCCTATGGCCAATCAAAACTTAACCAAAGAAGAAGCTAGAGCTGTCCTAGAATATTTTAGAACACTCTAAACCTCAATTAAAACACTAAAACAGAAAACCAATGAAAACACTAATCAAATCATTATTATTGTTTGCGTTTTTTGGGTGTTTTGTAGCTTGTAATAACTCTGCAAAAACATCTGAAACAACAACAAATGATACTGCTACTAATGAAGCTTCTACAGAAAAAACTGGTCAAGCTTTTATTAAAGACGAAGGAGGCACTCCAAACGCATTACAGTTAGCAATTCAGTCAGAAGATCATTCAACATTAGTTGCTGCTGTGCAAGCAGCTGGTGTAGAAAATGCACTTGTAAATGTTGGTCCATTAACGGTATTTGCACCTAATAATGGCGCATTTGCTAAAATAGACGAAGCAACATTAAATGACTTGCTTAAACCTGAAAATAAAGAAAAACTTGCTTTTATTTTAACACATCACGTAGCACCAGCTAATTACCCTATTGATATGTTAAAAAAGAATGCTGAAAAAGGACGTAAACTTTATATGGCCTCTGGAAAATATTTAGAAGTTACCGAAAAAGACGGCGATCTATTTATAGGTGGAGTAAAGATATTAGGCACTGTAAATGTAAGTAACGGTTGGGTTCATGTTACTGAAGATGTTATCCTACCAAAAGACTAATTAAATCAACTAATTAAAATTAAGATTATATGAATAAAATAGGTAAATATGTATTAGGTATTACTGCTCTAATCTTTATGACAAATTGCGGTAATAACAATAATACAAGTAGTAATTCTGGCGCTCTGTCTTCTAGCAAGGCCGAAAAAGTATATGTTGCGCCTGGTGAACATGATGAGTACTATGCTTTCTTTTCTGGAGGTTATAGTGGTAATATTACTGTGGCAGGTCTTCCTAGTGGACGTATGTTAAAAGAAATCCCTGTATTTTCTCAATTCCCAACTTCAGGATATGGATATTCTGAAGAAACTAAACCAATGTTAAATACATCTTTTGGCTTTGTACCTTGGGGAGATGCTCACCACCCAGATATATCACAAACTAATGGTGAGTTAGATGGTCGTTGGATTTTTATTAACGAAAATAACACACCTCGTATTGCTCGTATTAGTCTTGCAACGTTTGAAACTGAGGAAATAATTGAACTACCAAATAGTGCAGGTAATCACGCCTCTTCGTTTGTAACAGAAAACACAGAGTATATCGTTGCAGGTACACGTTTTGCAGTACCTAATCCACAACGCGACATGCCAATTAGTGAGATGAAAGGTAAATTTAAAGGCCCTCTTTCTTTTGTAAGCATTGCTGAAAACGGAAGAATGAATCTTGACTTTCAATTAGACATGCCAGGTTTTAATTATGATTTGGCACATCCAGGACGTAATAAATCTCATGGATGGTTCTTCTTTACTAGTTATAACACAGAGGAAGCTAATACATTAATGGAAGTAAACGCTTCTCAAAATGATAAAGATTTTATTGCAGCTATAAACTGGCAAAAAGTTGCAGAATACGTTAAAAATGGTGGTGGTAAAAAAGCACCTGGTATTTATGCTCATAATATCTATGATGAAAAAACACATACTGCTACATCTACTATGAAAGAAGGTGTAACAATGGTTGATCCTAGAGAGGTTGAAGGTGCTGTATTCTATATTCCTATTCCAAAATCACCACACGGTTGTGACGTTGATCCATCTGGTCAATATATTATTGGTAGTGGTAAATTATCGACCGACTTAAGTGTTTATGATTTTGATAAAATTCAAACTGCTATAGCTAATAAGGATTACGAAGGAGATTCTTACGGCATTCCTATCCTTAGCTACGAAAACACATTAGCTGGTGTTGTTAAACAACCTGGATTAGGACCTTTACATACAGAGTTTGACGGTAAAGGAAATGCTTACACAACATTCTTTATCTCTTCTGAAGTTGTAAAATGGAAACTTGGCACTTGGGAAGTTTTAGACAGACAACCAACTTTCTATTCAGTAGGTCACCTTATGATTCCTGGTGGTAATTCTCGTAAACCATTTGGTAAATACATGGTTGCTATGAATAAAATCACAAAAGACCGTTACCTACCAACTGGTCCAGAACTAGAACACTCTGCACAATTGTATGATATTTCTGGAGACAAAATGGAACTATTATCAGATTTCCCAACTCATGGTGAACCTCACTATGCTGCTGGTATAAGAGCTGACATCATTAAAGATCAAAGTAAAAAATATTACGAATTATCTGAAAATGAACATCCATATGCTGCTAAGAGCGAAAGCGAAGCTAAAGTTACACGTAATGGTAATGAAGTACACATTAACATGACCATGATTCGTAGTCACTTTGCACCAGATAACATTGAAGGTGTAAAAGTAGGAGATAAAGTATATCTTCATATGACTAACTTAGAACAAGATTTTGATGTACCACACGGATTCTCAATTATTGGCGCTAATACATCAGAAATTTTAGTAATGCCAGGACAAACTAAAACCATAGTTTGGGAACCTAAACGAGAAGGTGTTTGGCCTTTCTATTGTACTGATTTCTGTTCTGCATTACACCAAGAAATGCAAGGATACATAAGAGTATCTCCTGCAAATTCTAATACGCCTCTTAAATTTACATTAGATGAATAATAGAGTTAAATAGTTTTAGTGTTAAAAAATGTTATTTAACTCAATATGGGCGAGTAGAAATAACTCGCCCATTCTTTTAAATTATAGTTTATGAAACATCTATAGTAACACAACAACAATAAGAAAATTATTGTTTTTTGATGTCCATAAGAAAAATAGCACACAAACAACAAACACAAACACACATGAAATCCGCAAGCATCATAATGATTTTGGGCTCTGCTCTATTATTGGGATTATTTGTATTTCCTTTATGGAGTATTGAATTAGAAGCACCACAATACCCAAGTGGTATTGGAATGAATATTCATCTCGATGGACTTCAAGGAAAAGAAAAGCACGATTTACAAAATATAGATGGGCTTAACCACTATATTGGCATGCGTAAATTACCTAAACCAGAAGAAATGTGGGAGTTTTCAGCCTTTCCTAAAATAGTAGGTGGTATGGCAGCTTTAGGCATCTTAATTGGTTTATTAGGGTTAATAAAAGGAATTTCACCTAAATGGTTTCTTGGTTGGTTAATTCTTATGTGTGTATTAGGTGTATTAGGTATGTATGATTTTAACGAATGGATGATAGATTACGGTACAAATTTAGACCCTAAAGCTATAATGAAAATGACAGATGCAGATGGAAACCCATTAAGTTATAAACCACCTTTATTTGGAACCAAACATATTCTTAACTTTGTAGCACATTCTTATCCAAGCATAGGTGCCTATATGATGGGCTTGGGTATGTTTCTTACTTTTGTTGCATACTGGATAGGAAATAAAAGAGTAAAAGCATGAAATATTTAGGTCTTTTAATAGTGATTTTTACATTTGTTAGCTGTAGCAAAGCTCCTGAGCCAATTAATTACGGATCAGACATGTGCCACTATTGTAAAATGACCATAGTAACCAAAACACATGCTGCGCAAATGGTAACAAGTAAAGGCAAACAATATAAGTTCGACGCTATTGAATGTATGATTAGATTCTTAGACGACAGACAAGAACTTATTGAAAAAAGCAACCTTTTAATTACTGATTACAATTCCCCTGGCATTATGACCAATGCTAAAACCGCTGGTTATTTAGTATGTGATGAAATCACCAGCCCAATGGGAGCAAACCTTACAGGCTTTAGTTCTATAGAACAAGCAAAAACAAAAATTGATAATAGCTCTGCAGAATATTATGACTGGAATGGTATTTTCAAAAAACTTAACTAAATTAAGGGCATGAAAATACAAATAAGTATTATTCTGCTATTTATAATTTCAATCCGTTTTGCCGCATCACAGACAGTTACTGTTTGCAAAACGGGTTGCGATTATAAAACCATACAAACTGCAGTTGATAGCTCAAACAGCGGAGGCAAAATCTTCATTAAATCAGGTCTCTACAAAGAGTCTAATATTATTATTTATAAAAAATCACTTCATATCTCAGGTGAAGAAGGTACTATTATAGACACACAAAATAATGGTTATGGCTTTTCGGTAGAAGCTACAGATATCATTATAAAAAATTTAACCATAAAAAATATTGAAGTCAGTTATACAAAAGAATATGCTGCAATTCTTCTTTTTAAATCTTACGACTTCGTTATAGAAAACATTACTGTAGAAAAAGGTTTTTTTGGATTTTTAATTCAGAAATCTAAAGACGGTATAATTAATAATAACACCATTTCTGGTGAAGGGTTGGCAGAAGCAGACTCTGGTAATGCTATACATCTTTGGCATTGTGAAAATGTAAAAATCACCAATAACGATGTTAGAAGAATGCGAGACGGTATTTATCTAGAATTTGGAAATAGCTCATACATATCAAACAACTACTCTACTGAAAATATGCGTTATGGTCTGCATTTTATGTTTTCTAACAACAACACTTACGAAAACAATATCTTTGAAAACAATGGTGCAGGAGTAGCTGTAATGTTTTCAAAAAAAATAAAAATGTTCAATAACATATTTAAAAAAAATTGGGGAACAGCTTCCTATGGTATTCTCTTAAAAGAAATTAATGACGCAGAGTTAAAGCATAATATTTTTGAAGATAATACTATTGGTATTAATGCAGATGGTACTAACCGAATAACATATACTGAGAATATTTTTAAAAACAATGGCTATGCCGTAAAAGTACATGGTGCATGTTACGACAACATTTACACACGCAATAATTTCCTTTACAATTCATTTGACTTATCCTATTCAGGTAACCTAAACAGTAATAAGTTCGAAAAAAATTATTGGAGTAACTATACAGGATATGACCTAGATAAAGATGGTTTTGGAGATATACCCTACAGACCTGTAAAATTATTTTCATACTTAGTAAACAGAACACCAGAGAGTATTGTTTTACTTCGTAGTTTATTTATAGATATCATAGATTTTTCAGAAAAAGTATCGCCAGTTTTTACACCAGAAAATCTTATTGACAACCAACCCTTAATGACTGAAGTTACATGGTAGAAATAACAGATATATATAAAAAGTTTGGCAAAAATAATGTTCTTAATGGTATTAATTTATCTATAAAAGAAGGTGGTATTTTTGCTGTACTTGGCCCTAATGGCTCTGGAAAAACCACAATTATAAAAACCATACTTGGTATGGTAATACCAGACAGCGGAAGTATTAAAGTATTGGGCACTGACATTAAAAGTAGCTCAGACTATCGTCATAAAATAGATTACCTACCTCAAATAGCAAATTTCCCTAGCAACTTAAAGGTTAACGAGCTTATTAAAATGATTAAGGATTTAAGAGGTAATACAGATGCAGACCAACATCTAATAGAAAAATTCAAATTAGAACCCTTTCTAAACAAAAAGCTAGGGACATTATCTGGCGGAACTAAGCAAAAGGTTAATATTGTTTTAACCTTTATGTTTAATAGCCCAATCATAATTTTAGACGAACCAACAACAGGTTTAGACCCTATTTCACTAATTAGATTGAAAGAACTAATTCAAAATGAAAAAGAAAAAGGAAAAACCATTTTAATAACATCTCATATTATGAGTTTTGTTGAAGAAGTTTCAGATAATATTGTATTTATTCTCGAAGGTAAAATATACTTTAAAGGCAGTATTGCAGAGCTAAAAGCTAAAACAAAACAAGAAGATTTTGAGCATGCCATTGCTAACATTTTAACCGAAAACCATGCTTAAAATATTAAAATATAGTTTTTTTGACCTAATGCGTAGTAGCTGGAGTTATGTCTACTTCACATTTTATCTTTTACTAGGAATTGTACTGTTATTTCTTAATAACGACCTATCTAAAGCTGTCATCACATTAATGAATGTTATTATTGTTTTAGTGCCATTAATTGGCACTATATTCGGTGTAATGTATTATTATAATTCTAAAGAATTTACAGAGCTATTGCTTGCTCAACCTCTAAAACGGTCTTCGATTTTTTTAGGACAATATTTAGGTGTAGCTATATCGCTCTCTATGAGTTTAATCCTTGGTCTAGGCTTACCTTTTATTGCCTATGGTTTATTTAAATCTAATGCTATTTGGGATTTTTCGCTTTTATTAATTGTTGGTATTTTCTTAACATTTATATTTAGTGCTTTAGCCTTTAACATTGCGCTTTCTAACGAAAATAAAATTAAGGGCTTTGGCTATGCTATATTAATGTGGCTGTTCTTAGCAATTATCTACGATGGCCTGTTTTTAATGTCTCTTATTATATTTGAAGATTATCCATTAGACAAGATTTCCTTAATTGGCACCATGCTAAACCCCATAGATTTATCTAGAACACTAATATTATTAAAATTAGACATCTCAGCTTTATTAGGTTATACAGGTGCTGTATTCAAACAATTTTTCGGCACAAATTTTGGATTAATTGTTTCTTTTTTAACACTTGGTATTTGGGTAGGTTTACCAGTTTTCAGAATTTTGCGTAAGTCTAAGAAAAAAGATTTTTAATAATGAAATCAAAACCCATTCATATACTATTATTCTTCATAATTATAATGATGCTTGGGTGTAAAAAAAATAATAGCTCAACATCCAAATCTTTAGCTATACCTGAAGGTTTAGTTTTTAATGATGGTGATAAATGGGTTGTTAACGAAGCAACGCATATTGGAATGAAACGTATTGATTCCATTTTAAAAAACAACACATCTTTAAACGGTAAAGTACTTGGAGATGCCATTTCTAAAGAAACTAGCTTTATTATAAAAAGCTGTGACATGACTGGTAAAGCCCACGATCAACTACACGTTATTTTAGTACCCATTTTAGAAGAAACAACCGATATTAAAGATGTAAATGACGCTACTATTTTTAAAGATAAAGCAGCATATATTAAACGTTTAGTCAACACCTATTTTGAATATTTTAAAGCTTAAATTAACTGACAAATATCAGCTAATTTAAGATAAAAATGTCCGAAATTAGCACCATGATAATTAAGATTACATATAAACTCACAGCGTTGCTATTAACGTTTATATTATTAGCTAATAATATAAATAACGTTATTATAGTAACCGATTTTGTAATCAACCAAGATTTTATCGCAAAAACGCTTTGTATTCAAAAGGAAGAACAAAAAGGTTGTAACGGTAAATGTCAATTAAAAAAAGAATTAACCGAGAGTAATAGCAAACAAAATTCTAATAACACTATTCCTGAACAAAATAGAATACGTTTAGACTTATTTGTTGTTAACTCTATTACTAATTCAGACAATTCCTCTGAAAATTTAGATAAAATATTAAAAAGCCAAATCACTTTTAGTATAGAGCAATCTACCATATCTAAATTCTACGATATTGATACTCCTCCACCAAATTTAAGCTAAGTACTCTTAATTTGTGCATTAATAGCACAGCTCTATTCTTCCTAACGCTTCAAAAAAGCATTTAGGCAAGAAAACAACATCAATAAATCAAACAAATAACATTAAGAATTAGAGTTAAACAACAACTCAAATTCTTAATACCACTTAGATTAAATTTAAACACAATGAAACTAAAATATATATTAACACTAGCCATATTTACACTTATTTTTTCATGCTCATCAGATGATAATGATGATAACACTTCTGCTAATGAAGTTGAAGGCTTACTACTAGTAAAAGAAATTGTTAACGGAGATCAGACTATAGAACTTTTTAACAAAAAGGGCATGTTTGAAACAGGTTATAATAACATTAGCATAAGGATAAAAGACAATACTAATGGCACTTATTTTGAAAATGCTGAGCTTTCTTGGATGCCAATGATGCAAATGCCAATGATGCAACATTCTTGCCCTAGATCTGCTATAACAAAGGCAGCAGGAAAAAACACAGTCTATGAAGGTTTTATTATTTATCAAATGACCAATGCAGATAATACTGGCTGGTCACTAACCATAGACTACACAATAGATGGTGTAGAATATAATGCTACAGACACCATAAGTGTTGTACAATACGAAAACCAAAACGTAACAAGTTTTACGGGAAGCGATGATACAAGATACATTTTAGCATTAATAGAGCCAAAAAATCCTAGCATAGCCATAAACGAAATGAAAGTAGGTCTATATAAAATGGAAAACATGATGACTTTTCCGGTAGTAGAAGATTACACAATTACCTTAGACCCTCGTATGCCAGGAATGGGAAATCATAGCTCACCAAACAATACAGATTTAACATATAATAATGCAGATAACTTCTATTACGGAAATTTATCGCTAACCATGACAGGTTATTGGAAACTGAACCTTAAACTAATGAACTCTAATGATGAGATCTTAAAAGGTGAAAATGTTACTGAAGGTAATGAAGCAAGTAGCTTATATCTAGAATTAGAGTTTTAACTCAAATAGCTTTTACTGTTGCCAAAAAATCTAGTAAAGTCGAGACAAAAAATCGCTCGACTTTGCTTGATTTGGCAAAACACTCCACATCAATTCAATATTTTTTCAACTATGAAAAAGCTAATTACCGTAATAATTTGCTCTCTTTTTTCAATTTATGGATTTGGCCAAGATAAAAAAGAAGAACAAAAACAAGATACCACAAAACTAGATGAAGTCCTTATTGTTACAAGACGTAAGTTAAGCAATAACAGGCAAGAGAAAACACTTTCTAGTATTGACGATTACTTAGAAAAATCTAACAAGGTAACCATGATTAAACGTGGTAATTATGCTTGGGAGCCAACTATAAATAATATGGTTAGTGATAGATTAGTTGTAACCATTGATGGTATGCAAATTTTTGGTGCTTGTACAGATAAAATGGATCCTATCACATCTTATGTAGATGTATCTAATTTAGAAAAAGTAACTATTGGTTCTGGACAAGAAGGAACTGAAAATGGACATTGTGTTGGTGGTGGTATAGATTTACAATTACCTACATCAAAATTTAATGATTCTGGTCTTAAAACAAGTACAGATTTAGGTTACGAAACCAATGGTAATTTTTTTGCAACAGGTCTCGATTTAGAATATTCTAGCGAAAAATTCTTCATTAGTACAGATGGAATTTTTAGAAAATCTGAAAATTATGATGCTGGTAACAATAAAGAAATTTTATATTCTCAATTTCAAAAGTATAATATCTCTTTACAAACAGGTTATAAATTTTCAGACACGCATAGTATAGATGCTAATATTATTTACGACAGAGCAACAGACGTAGGTTATCCTGCACTACCAATGGATGTCTCACTTGCTGAAGCTTTAATTAGCTCTGTAACGCACTATTATAAACCCATAGATAAAAACTTAAAATCTATTGAAACCAAGTTATATTTTAATACTATAACACATATTATGGACGACACTAAACGTCCTGTTGTACCAATACGTATGGATATGCCTGGTTGGAGTGACACCTATGGTTTTTATAGTAAAGCTCATTTTTTAAAGAATAGACATCATCTAACATTCAATGTTAACGGGTTTTATAATAAATCGCTTGCAGAAATGACTATGTTCTCTAACAATCCTAATGAGCCAGATATGTTTATGTACACCTGGCCAGACATTAGAACGTTATACACAGGGTTTTTTGCAAAAGATAATTGGTATATAAATAAACATAACACACTTTCTTCTTCTTTAAGACTAGGTTATCACCATAATAATATAGCTAAAGAAGTTGGTGTGGAAAGCCTTCAAATATTCCATCCTAATGTAGATGATAAGCAAAATCGTTTTTTGATAAGTTTAGCAACAGAATATCAATTAAAAAAAGAAAATTCTAACTTTTCTTTTGGTTTAGGATATGGTGAACGTGCACCTTCTGTTAGCGAAGGTTATGGCTTCTTTTTATTTAACAGTTTTGATAATTATGATTATATCGGCAATCCTAATTTAAAAGATGAAAAAGCTTTAGAAGCAAATCTAAGTTACTCTAAAACCTATAAAGATTTTAAAATTGGTATAGAATCTTCTTATTTCTACATTATGGATTACATTATCGGAGATATTGCTCC
>NZ_JAOARH010000111.1 GCF_025210595.1 Winogradskyella sp. | reverse complement strand
TTTTCTGGATGTGGCATAAGAGAAATGATATAATAAAAATAATACAACAAAAATAATAACACTAGCCACAGCCATTTTTGCCCAAATATCAGCAGCAAATGTATTTACTACATTATTAATGATTTTAGCAAAACCTACTTGCGGCACTTTCTCTATAGCATCAATGGTCATGTTTTGCGCATACCCAACTAAGTTATTTTGAATATCCTTGTCGCTAGGATTAAGCAACAGTGCCTTTTCATAATAATAAATACTTGGTGCTATATTATTGAGCTTATAATTGGCATTACCAAGATTAAAATACAATTCTGCAGAGTGCTTACCGGATTCTAATATAGATTCGTATTTACCAATAGCTTCTGCGTATTTGCCATCGTTATACAAAGCATTTGCTTCATTAAAACGCTGATCGTGCTGAGAAAAAACAAATAGACTCAAACAACAAACTAATATCGTCATTACATTTCTCATACTATCTTATCTGCTTATCTATTAGTGAAATTGTTTTCGCTGCTTTGTCATAATCATTCTCCATTGTTACTTGTGTTATTGGCGTATACCTTGCCAATTCGCAACTTTCTAATATTGAAATAAAATCTGTAACCACACTACGTTCAACATTTCTTTCAGAAAGAAGTGTTTCTATCTTTTCTTTATTAAAATCACTAGTTTCAATATTTAATTTAGCTTTTAGATAATTATGAAGTGCTCTTTCTAAAGATTCATAAAAAGACTCTTTTTGACCTAAATTTTTCTTTGCTACACTTAAGTACTTTTTAGCCAAGCGATCTGCTTTTCTTATTCTATTTCCGGTAACATCGGCATCTCGCTTATCTTTAGCTTTTCTAATTATTATAGCTAGCGGAATTGCTAAAAATGGCAACAACAACATGGCCCAAAACCCAGAGGATTTAAAAAAGGCCTCACTTGTCATTGAAGACCAATTAGATGTAGTTTTTATAAACGTAAAGGTATTAGAACTTGGTGTTACTGTTTGTTTATTTGCTGAAGTATTTGCATTATCTTTATTATTTGCTACAGCAGCTGTTGGCCCTTCTATAACGTCTATTATAATCTCATCTGAGGTAATGCGCTTGTAGGTTTCTGTTTTTAAATCGAAATATGAAAAGGAAATTGATGGCACAGGATACTTTCCTCTATATTGTGGTACAATAGTATAAGAATCTGAAATACGTCCTTGCATTCCACTTAAACTTGTTCTTACATTTTCTTTATGCTCTGGCTCATAAACTTCTAGAGAACTTGGCGTTGTTAATTTAGGAAGCTCAAACAACTTTAAATTACCATTGCCGGAAACTTCTATTTTAGCCTGAAGTGACTCCGTAGCATTTAATTGATTTTTTGAAGTCGTTACATTAAACTGAAAATCACCTACAGCACCTTTAAAGTCCGATGGTTTTCCTTGTTCTGGCAATACTTTTACATTAATCGTTCTACTACCAGCGGTTACTGTTTTAGGAACTTTATTCATTATTTGGCGACCAAAAACATTAGCACGTCCTGTTGGTACCTCTACAGTGATATCTAAAACCAAAGGCTCTATCTTAAGTTTTCCTGTTTTTTGAGGATAAAGCACTGTTTTTCTTAACACAACATAGCGATACTCTTTGCCTTTGTATAAACCTCTTTGAATATTTAATCCTCTAACCTCAATATTCTGACTCCAAAAATCATTATATCTAGGTGTTTGTTTTTCGCGCCAATTGCCATCTATACCTACTTCTGTTGAAACATATAACTTATAAACTACAGTAACAGGTTCGTTTAAATAGGGATCTGATTTTGAAACCTCAGCAACTAAATGAATATTTTCTGAAGCAATATCTGAAGCATCTGGCGACCCATTAGGCTTATCTACAGCAGCAGTAACATTAATAGTTATAGGAAAGGTTTTGTATATCTCACCATCAATCTCAATTGTAGCTTGCTTGATTGTGAATTTTCCCTTCTTTTTTGGAGCTAAAAAATAACTGTATGTTTTCTGATACGTTTTTACACCATTAGCATAAGAATTCATTAAGGAAGTATTAGGGCCACCAACAATTGTAAAATCTTTAAAACTTGGTGGCACAAAGTTGTCGCCATCTTTGTTCATTTCAAAATCAATGCGCAACCGCTCATTTACTCCTAGTTTCTTCTTACTCACTTTAGCTTCAAACTTTACCTGAGCAGAAACCACATAAGTTGTAAGTGTTATAAGTAAAAGGATTATGTATTTTATATGCTTCATATTAATCAACATCAATCACTACTTTTTCTGTTGATAGTGTTATCTTTTTTTCTTCGTAAATGATTTTACCAAAAATATCTTTTTTATCTGTAGGGACACCAACATAAGTTTCTAATGTCATTGGTGAAATTTTTATATCCCCTTTATTTAAGGGCACTATCTTGCATTTTCTATAGTCGAAAAAACGAAAATCTTTACCCTTTATACGTATGGATTTCAATTGAAAACTATCTGGTGTTACATTTTTTACTACAGCATTCGTAATCGTACTTTGCTCTACATCTCCCCATTTATTTATAGCATAACCTTTAGATATATATAATTTGTATGAGATTTCTAGAGTATCGCGTAGGGTGAGTTTTTTTTTCGGATACTCTAATTGCAAATACACTTTCTTATAAATATTAGCATCTGCTCTTGCCTTAGCTCTATTTTTCTTTACTACTTTTAGATGTAATACTTTAGTTTTATAAATAATACCATCTACAACCAAGCTTGCTGGCTCTATTTCTAAGATTCCTTTTTGCAGCGGTTGTATTTCATAAGAGAATGTTTTTGAATAACTGCGTTTTCCTGCTACCCAAGTGTTTGAAATGCTTTTTGATGGCCCACTTACTATCTCAAAATTTTTAAATGCAGGAAAACTAATGGAGTCGCTGTCTTTATCCATTATAAAATCAACATATACGGTTTCGTTAACTCCTATTTTATCTTTACGCAACTTGGCTTCAAAGCTTACTTGAGCAGTTGCCAATATTGGAACCAAAAGCAATGTTATAACCGCTATATTTTTTAAAAATTTCATGATTATTAAAAACGATTACCAGTCTTTTTCTGTTCTTACTTTAGCTCCTTTTTGCTTTTCGGCATTAATCTTTTGCTGCACTTTTTGCTCCTGATTCTGCATGGCTTCTAAAATATTTTTCATCTGCTGAGGAGACATTTGCCCAGGTTTTGGCTTGGGCTTTTTGTTTTTATCTTTTTTGTCCTTATCGCCTTTTCCATCATCTTTTTTCTCATCTTTAGGCTTACCCTTCTCATCTTCTTCTTTGTCTCCTTCTTTTTTGTCTTTATCCCCTTCGTCTTTTTTGTCTTTGTCGTCTTTATTTTCGTCTTGCTTCTTTTGCTCTTCTTCCTTGTCTTTCTCTTCTTCTTTGTTTTCGTCCTTTTTATCGTCTTCACCACCTCCATCTTCTTGTTGATTTGCACAATCTTTGGCTAAAGCAAAATTATAACGTGTTTCTTCATCATTAGGATTATTCCTCAACGCATTTTTAAAAGCTTCTACAGCTTCCTTACATTGTTTTTCTTGCATTAAGATATTGCCAATATTATGATAAGCTCTATGTTTTTCATCTTTTGTTGTGGCATTATTAGCAGCTTCTTGACTTCTGAATAATGCTTCATCAAAACTTCCTTTTTTGAAATAAGAATGTGCTAAATTATATGAACCAACAGCTTTACTAGGCGCTTTAGAAATGGCTCTTCTATATTCCATTTCAGCCTCAACATAATTATCTTGTTGCAACAACTCATTGGCTTTGTACACCAAATTGGTTGCATTTTTTTCTTGTTTTAATTGTTCTTTATTTGCTTCTTGAGAAAAGCTAAATAGACCAATTAACCCTACAACAATGAATATGTAAAATTTTGTGCGCATTATACTTTATTTTAAAAGTAACAAACCCTTTGTTTTATTAGCGTTAAAGAAATTTTAAAAAAATCCATTCCTTTATAAATAGCAACTACTTTATATAGATGTTTCGTTAAATAAATTTAGTTTCTTTAACCAACCTGTTTTTCGTTCTAAAAAGAATATATCTACAAATAGCAATAAAATTCCTAAACCTAAAAACCATTGAAATTGGTCTTTAAAATCAGCTATCTGTTTAGACTCAAATTCTTTTTTATCCATCTTGTCTAATACTTCTTTAATCGTATCAACAACTTCAGTGGTATTGCTTCCGTTAACATAAACACCATTAGTTTCTTCAGCTATTTCTTTTAAGATTGTTTCATCTAATCGTGTAATTACAGTTTCTCCATTATTATCTTTTTTATAATTAAGAACCACACCATTACGTTTTATAGGAATAGGACCTCCTTTAGTACTACCAACACCAACAGTTAATATTTTTATACCTTCTTCCATAGCTTCTTCTGCTATGTCTAAGGCTTCACTTCCATGGTCTTCACCATCTGAAATAATAATTAAAATACGATTGGTTTGCTCTTCATCGTCATAATAGGTTTTTGCCAACTGAATAGCTTCATGAATTGCTGTTCCTTGTGAAGACAACATATCTGTATTCATGTTTTGCAAAAACATTTTTGCAGAAGCATAATCTGTAGTTATCGGTAATTGCGGAAATGCTTTACCTGCATAGGCAATAATACCTACACGATCACTGGCTAAACTGTTTACAATCTCTCTAACCAATTGCTTTGATTTCTCTAAACGATTAGGTGCAATATCTTCTGCTAGCATACTCTTAGACACATCAACAGCAAAAACAATATCTACCCCTTGGCTGCGAACGGTTTCTAACTTTGTACCTATTTTAGGATTTACCAATGCTAATGATAAACATCCAAAAGCAGCACAAAGGATTAGCACCTTTAAAATGCTTTTAAAAAAGGATTGATTTGGACTAAGGCGTTTTAATAAGTGATTGTCAGCAAATTTCTTTTGGGTAGAGCGTTTCCATATTTGAAGCACACCAAATAGCATAATAATTACCGGAATAACCAGTAAAGTCCAAAACCATATTTTTTCGTCGAGTCTAAACAAAACTTCTAAAAATTGTATTTCTAAATAGTATTTCTATTAAAAGAAGTAGTCCTGCCAACAGCACTAATGGCCTATACTTCTCATCATAATTATAATACTTCTTTTCTTCTATCTCAGTCTTTTCGAGCTTATTAATTTCCTTGTAAATCTCAGCTAACTTTTTGTTGTTGGTTGCTCTAAAATATTTACCTCCTGTAGCATCAGCAATTTCTTCTAATAATTTTTCATCAATTTCTACTTGTTGACGACCGTATCTAAATGATCCATTAGGATTAATAGATACTGGAGATAATGCCATTCCGTTAGTTCCTAATCCAATCGTATATACCTTGATGCCATACTCTACTGCTAACTCACTTGCAATTTTAGGATCTATAAAACCTGAATTGTTAACACCATCTGTAAGCAGAATAATCACTTTACTTTTAGCTCTACTATCTTTTAGTCTATTTACAGAAGTGGCTAATCCCATTCCAATAGCTGTACCACCTTCTATAATAGTATTATACCTTATATCTCTTAAAGAACGTTGTACTATAGATTTATCACTAGTAATTGGAGTTTTGGTATAAGCTTCACCTGCATACTCTACCAATCCTATTCTATCATTTGGACGACCATCAATAAAATCTGCGGCTACTTCTTTTAAAGCTTCGAGACGATTTGGTCTTAAATCTTTTGCCAACATACTAGCAGAAACATCTATAGACATTACAATATCTATACCTCTTGTAGTTTTTGTTTTTGTAGATACATCTACTGTTCTTGGCCTTGCTAAGGCTGTAATTAAAAGACCTAATGCGATTAAACGAACAGCAAACAAAACATGCCTAAATTTTGACCAAAATGAAGAGGTTGTCTTAAATCCTTCAATACTAGACATCTTTAGTTCTGCTGTTTGCTTATTATGTTTAAAAACATACCAAGCCATTGCTATTGGTAAAAGCAATAAGGCCCAAAAAAATTCTTTATTTAAAAACTCTATATTCTCAAACATTAATTTTATTCTTCTTGTTCTGCACTTGCTTGTTCATCGGACTTCAACTCCATAGAATCAATTATTCTATCTATAATTTCTTGTGCATAATCATCCTCTTGTGCCCAAATTAAAGTCACATGTATTATCGTTTCTTTAGTCGCAAAGCTAAAAATTGCATATTCCCCTTTTAAGGTTTTATCTGTACCCTTAATTGGAAAATCTCCTGTACCAAAGGTTTTAACTCCTTCAACAGCATTAGGCGTAATGTATTGCTCACCTTTTGTTACAATATTTTGCACATTCTTAGACTCCCATTCTCCTAAAATCTGCTCTATAGATTGGGACACATTTTCCTCAATATTTCCTTCTTCTTGTTGGTATTGAGCATCTTTAGTCTTGGTTGTTATTATTCCAATACTAATATTTTGTTGTTCACTTCCAAAAGCAAATATGGTTCTTTCAAACTTATCTTTAAGTTCATCTGGAAGCGAGTCTTGAACACGCATCAGCACTTTAGGCGTTTCAATATAAACTGGCGGAAAACCATAAGCACTTTCTACCCATTCGCCTTCTAACAGCTCTTTACTTTCATGGCCTACTATGGTATCATTTACATATCCAAAACCATATTTTAACCCAAAACCAACATATGTAGCTATAATTAAGAATAAAGAAATAGCAACGGTTAAGATGACTTTTTTACGTTTTTTCTTGCGTTCCTGAGCTTCTTTATATTGCTGATCTAGCAACTTCTCTTCTTCGGTTGGTTCTGGCAAGCAAGCTTTAACATTATCAACCTCTTTTTCTATAGTTGCTCTATCCATTTCAATGAGTGCATAGTCTGGTGCTGATTTTGCAAACTTTACTAAATCTGCTCGCTTAAGAATAGTTTCTATATTGTGTATGGTTTCTTTAGAAAATGGAAACTGATTGCCTTCTTTCAACAATTGAAGCCTAGTAATAAGCTGATCTGTAGTACTTTCTAAGGATTTATCATAAACTTTTTCATCTAAATATTTCCTCACAACTAAAGTCAATTCAGAATAGTATTCTTTAACCTCAGAACGTATTAAGTATTGACTCTCATCTAACTTTTTTAAAGCCAATTTTGCTCTATCATAAGGTGGTAATAATGCTATTTCTTCTTCCTCTGTTAGTGGTTTTTTCCTCCAAATGAACCACCATAATAAAAATGCAACTATAGCTACAGCTAATAAAACACCTAATAGCCATTGCCACCAATTGCTACTACTTTTTTCAACATCAATTAAAGGTTTGATGTCGTAAAGTTTTTGTTTGGTTGTATCTACTGCTATAGTATTAACATCTACTTTAAGAGAATCTGTATAAAATGATTTATCATCTATAAGTACTTTTTGCCTTGGAATGGTATACGAACCCGAATCGAACTGTGTAAGTTTATATATTTTAGACAGTTTTAGTTTTGAATCTTTTTTAGTAGTGTCAACTTCTAAAGCCTCTACAGACTCAAGTGGCATAAAGGTTTGCCCTTCTGGAAAAACTACAAGTGAAGAAGAATCTGCTTCAACTTCTATTTTGTAATTAATCTGCTCACCTATTCTTATTTTGGTAGTATCTACTTTGGTGGTTACTTGAGAAAAGGAGAAGAAAGAAAACAGAGCAAAGAAAAGAGAGAGCACAATAAGTTTGTCTCTTTTATTATCCCAATTCATATTTCGTAATTCGTAATTCATCATTCGTTTAGCCTCTTCGTTTAAAATAACCCAACAACTTCTTTACATAACTTTCATCTACACGACAATCTATTGTTCCGGCTCCAGATTTGGTAAAACTATCTTTAAAATAATTGACCTTATTGTTATAAAACTTTCCATAATTCAGTCTCACTTTTTTCGAAGCTGTATTTACTAAAAGTAATTCACCAGACTCTTCATCTTCCATTTGCACCATCCCAATATTAGGAATAGCCTCTTCGTGTTTATCATAAACTCTTATGCCTGTAATATCATGTCTGCCAGCTGCAATTTTTAAATTCTGTTTATAATCGTCTGCTATAAAATCTGACAATACAAAAACAATAGCCTTCTTCTTCATCACGTTAGATAAGAACTTAAAGGCTTCTGCTACATTGGTCTTTTTACTTTTAGGCTGAAACTCTAGCAATTCTCTAATAATTCTCAATACATGAGAACGTCCTTTTTTTGGAGGAATATAAAGCTCAATCTCATCTGAAAATAAGATCAAGCCAATTTTATCATTATTTTGAGTAGCCGAAAACGCTAAAGTTGCTGCTATTTCTGTTACAATCTCGTCTTTAAACTGATTTTTAGTACCAAACAGTTTACTACCAGAAACATCTGCCATAAGCATCATGGTAAGCTCGCGCTCTTCTTCAAACACCTTTACATAAGGTTCGTTATAACGCGCTGTAACATTCCAATCAATATTTCTTACATCATCACCAAATTGATATTGACGTACTTCAGAAAATGTCATACCACGACCTTTGAAGGTAGAATGATATTCTCCGCCAAAAATATGATCAGACAAACGACGTGTCTTAATCTCTATTTTTCGTACTTTTTTTAGAAGTTCTTTGGTATCCAATTGATGCTGAAATGTTGAATTGTTGAATCGTTTAATTGAAAGTGTTTAACCGAATCAACGATTAAACAACTAAACAAATATTAAGGCACTTCAATTTCGTTAACAATTTTATTGATAATATCTTCTGAAGTCACATTCTCAGCTTCTGCTTCGTAAGTAATTCCTATTCTATGACGAAGTACATCATAAACCACTGCTCTTACATCTTCTGGAATAACATACCCTCTTCGCTTAATAAAAGCATAACATTTTGCAGCTGTTGCTAAATTAATACTACCACGTGGTGATGCTCCAAAAGAAATTAATGGTTTTAAATCTCCTAGTCTATATTTTTCTGGATAACGTGTCGCAAAAATGATGTCTAAAATGTATTTCTCAATTTTTTCATCCATATAAACTTCTCTTACTGCTTCTTGTGCACTAAGGATTTGCTGGATAGACACTACAGGATTTACTTTATCATAAGTTCCTCTTAAATTAGCCCTTACAATAAGTTGCTCTTCTTCTAATTTTGGATAGTCAATTACAGTTTTTAGCATAAAACGGTCAACCTGAGCTTCTGGTAAAGGATAAGTACCTTCTTGTTCAACCGGATTTTGAGTTGCCATAACCAAAAATGGACGATCTAATACAAATGTTTCGTCGCCAATAGTAACCTGTTTTTCTTGCATGGCTTCTAACAAAGCTGATTGCACTTTTGCTGGTGCTCTGTTAATCTCATCTGCAAGGACAAAATTGGCAAAAATTGGCCCTTTCTTTATAGAAAAGTCATTTTCTTTAATATTATAGATTAAAGTACCAACAACATCTGCTGGCAATAAATCTGGTGTAAATTGAATTCTACTAAAACTTGCATCAATAGCTTTAGACAAAGTATTAATAGCTAATGTTTTTGCTAAACCAGGCACACCTTCTAACAAAATATGTCCTTGACCAAGTAATCCTATAAGCAAACGCTCTACCATGTGTTTTTGCCCTACAATTACCTTGTTCATTTCTAAGGTTAGTAGGTCAACAAAAGCACTTTCTTTTTCTATCTTTTCATTAATTGATTTTATATCAATTGTACTCGTTTCTTCCATGTCTTTAAGGGGTTTAAGAACGTTACTATATTAGTAATTTTTTCAGAGATGCAAAATGTTAAAATAAATTGGTAGTTGCTGTTAACAATTGGTTAAAAAATAAAGAGCAAAACCTTTATGATTTTGCTCTTATATCTTCTTTAATTAGGGATTAGGATAATTAATATTCAATTTGCCGTATTGCTGTATATAACTTTGGGTTTAAAACCATTGTATTTTCTTCTTCGTTAAAACTCACAGATTCATCTACATCTATGTCAATTACTACGTCATAACGTCGCTTAGGGTTTAATTGTAGCTTTAAAAGATTAGAGGGATTAGCGTTACCTAAAAGCGACACATCTAAACTGTATAAAATATTATCAATATCTATAAAGTTATTATCTCCAAGAACCAATCGTATTTCATAGACATAATTTGCTTCTACCTCAAAGTCATCAACTAAAAGCAACGGATTTTCCTCCTCTAAATCACTTGCATTGTAGGTGCCTTGATTAATAGCATTTAAGCTTAACCAATTACTAGAATCATTCCCACCTTCTTTTATTTTCAATTGCACATCTTCTATATCTATGTAAACCTTATCGAGCTCGTTAGTGGTACTCTTTAATTTTACAGTAATATTAGTCACATTATCATTCGTGCTAATATCATCTTTTGAACAACTTGACATCGTCATTGAAAAAACAAAAAGAAAAAAAAGTGCTTTTAAAGATTGAATTTGTTTCATGATTTGGGATAATGGAATAATTACTTAACAAGGATACTTTAATCTTTAGCTTTTGAGTATTTTTATACACCAATTGCATAAAAATCCATATAACCTGAAAAAAAAGTGAAATATTCTCGATTAATTGCAGGCACCATGACTTGGGGAAGTTGGGGCAAGCAACTCTCAAAACACGATATGGCAGATCTAATGCATCATTGCCTTGCCAACAACATTACAACATTTGATCATGCAGATATCTATGGCGCATACACTACTGAAGCAGATTTTGGAAAAGCTTTTTTAGAATCTGGCATTAAACGTGAAGACATTCAACTCATCTCTAAATGCGGTATTC
The DNA here is from genome assembly GCF_025210595.1 of Winogradskyella sp. Taxonomy (GTDB): domain Bacteria; phylum Bacteroidota; class Bacteroidia; order Flavobacteriales; family Flavobacteriaceae; genus Winogradskyella. Next base: position 664 of record NZ_JAOARH010000111.1, on the reverse strand, counting down.
AGTATCTATGCGAAAACAGAGATAACAAAGTGAAACACTACGATTATAGTAAAGATTATATTATTTGGTCTGTTGAGCAATCTCTAAAAAATCTCGAAACCGAATATTTAGACTTACTGCTTCTACACAGACCAAGCCCTTTAATGGTTGCAGAAGACATAGCTGAAGCCATTACTATTTTAAAAAAAGATGGAAAGATTAAAGATTTTGGTGTTTCTAATTTTACTCCATCTCAAATGGAAATGATTGGTTTACGTATAGATATTGATGTAAATCAAATTGAATTTTCGCTAACCCAACACACTGCAATGCATAATGGCACATTAGATTACATGAGCACTTGTGGCATAAAACCTATGGCTTGGTCTCCTTTAGGTTCGGTTTTTAAAGAAGATACAGAACAAACTAGACGCATCCATAGACAACTTGGTGAATTAATAGAGAAATACAATGCTACTGAAGATCAATTATTATTGGCTTGGCTTATGATGCATCCAGCAGGTATTCGACCTGTAATTGGTACTACAAATTTTGATCGTATTGCTAATGCAAATAGAGCCTTGGACATTGAATTAGAACTAGAAGATTGGTTCTTAATTTTGGTTGCGAGTCAAGGTCATAAAGTACCTTAAGACTTTAGAATAACGAATTACAATTTTTGATA
>NZ_JAOARH010000015.1 GCF_025210595.1 Winogradskyella sp. | reverse complement strand
TTGTACAGATGAACAACACCAACAAAATAGACGCTCTGAATTTATTATCGTTAGTGGCGGTCCACAAACTCAAAAATAATATATTATAACATAGTTGCTTTTTAATAGCCTATCATTTGTTAAAATGATAGGCTTTTTTATAGAATATACTTACATTTAAAATTGCATTGATTTATACCATTTATTTATGAAAAAAATTCTTCTATGTTTTGCTATAATGGGTTTTACTTTTCAACTTTCTGCACAAGAAAATGTACTCTCAGCTGGTAACGAAAGTGAATCTTCTAATGGAAAAGTTACTTATTCAGTAGGTCTGATACATTTTAAAGAAGCCACAGGAACTGGCGGAAGTTCTTCTACCGGAACTCAAATACCTTTTGAAGTTTCTGAAGTCTTAAAAGTTGAAGCCTTTAAAAATTTGGTTACAAAAGTGTTCCCTAATCCTACAGATAATTTTTTAAACATTCATCTCAATTCAGTTGATAATCTAGAATATCAACTAATTGATTTATCTGGAAGAAAAGTTACTTCAGGAGAATTAAACAAACTTGAATCTAAAATTGAACTTTCATCTTTAGAAACTTCAATTTATATTTTAAACATTATGAAAAACAATTCTATTATCTCATCTTATAAAATATCAAAAAAATAATCTATGAAAAATCTATACTTAGCAACTCTTTTATTTTTTATCACTTTTATTTCGTTTGCTCAAGCACCTGAATTAATGAGTTATCAAGCTTTAGTTCGTAATGCAAATGGTGATCTTATACAAGACACTTCTGTAGGTATAAGAATAAGTATATTACAAGACTCTGAAACAGGTACAGTTGTTTATACCGAAACACATACTGTTAATACTAATGAAAATGGATTAGTAACATTATCTATAGGTTCTGGAACAACGACGGATGACTTTTCTACTATTGATTGGGGAAGCGGCACATATTATATAAAATCTGAAACCGACCCAACAGGTGGCACTAACTATACTATTGCAGGAACTAGTCAATTGTTAAGTGTGCCATATGCACTTTATGCTAAAAGTACAGGAAATACAAATGCAATAACTTTAACTTCGCCAGATGGCACAGAATACGAGCTTTCTGTAAATGATAATGGTGAATTATCTCTACCTACTTCTAATAACAGTTCTAGTTCTCCATCTCAGCTTTATCTTTATGGAAGTTTTAATAATTGGGATGCCACAAGTGCTTTAGCTTTTGGAAATAATGTAGCTCCATATCAAGATTTTATAGGTGTTAAATATTTTACTGCTGGTACAGAAATTAAATTTCTCGCAGCTCAAAACGAAAACCTAGTATATGGAGGCAACAGTGGATTAGATGGAAATTTATTAGAAAATGGAAATGCTATAATAATACCTAATGATGGTTTGTATACTATACAAGTTTATGATAATGGTCAGTACTTTATTCAATCAATTAATGTGAGTTTCTATGGAAATCAAACCATGAGCTATAATTCTACATTAGACACCTTTTTTTTACAAACAACATCGTGGAGTAACGGTATTAATCGATTTATAATTGGTTTTAATGATTTTGGTGATAATTTAGCAGATGGCTCTATAGAACCTAATGGCGCACCTATTACAATTCCAAATACATGGAATGGTGCTCTAATTCAGCTTCAAATAAATTTCAACTCATCTGGAAATTATACGTTAACACAAACAAATTAATTTAAATTTCCAGCATCTAAATTTAATAAAAACGCTCTGAAAGAATCAGAGCGTTTTTTATTTTACCTTAATGGAAATCCCTTAGCTGCCCACCATGGATGAATTTCTATCACCAACCGACCAGCTTTTACCATTGGGTCAGCATTTGCTAAACTATCTGCCATTTTTAACGTAGGTACATTATAAATGGTAATGCCTCTAATCTCTCCATCATCACCAAAAGGACCAGAAATATCAGCATAGCCAAGTTCATACATTTTACCTAAATGAGCTAAGTGCTCACTTTGTAACCTATTAGATTCTTCTTCATTTTGATTTCGAATTGGACCACTCTTTAAGAATGCAATAAAATATTGTTGCATAAGTGTTGTGTCCTTTGTTTTTTCATCAACGTAATCAAAAACCTGATATCCTTTATTGACTAGATCAGCCTTTATTTTTGCAATAGATTTACCCTCTAAAGCATTTGTTTTTTCTACAGGTGCTTTTTTTTCAATTTCTTTTTCTATCACTGTATCTGTTTCTTTATTTTCAGTTTTAGCATCATTTTTACATGATACTATACAAAAAACCAGTAGCAGTGCTATAAGTGTGTTTTTCATTATTTCCAATATTTATAGGGTTGTTTGCTTAATTGCGAATTATAATATTTTACATCTCCTGTAACTTCTTTTCCTAACCAATTTGGCTTTTCAAAAAACTCATTTTCAGATTGCAGTTCAATTTCAGCAATAATTAATCCTTCATTTTCACCGAAAAATTCATCAATTTCAAAAATATGATTGCCATGTTTTACCTCATATCGTGTTTTGTCAATAATACCTTCTTCACATAATTTTAAAAGATTTTCAGCTTCTTCTGTAGAAATATTCTTTTCCCACTCAAAACGGGTTAACCCATCTTCCGAAGATTTACCCTTAACAGTAATAAAACCATTATCCTTTTTTAACCTTACTCGTACTGTCCTGTCTTTATGACTATTTAAAAAGCCTTGTTTTATAGCATAGCTACGAAATGCTTCATCCTTAAAAGTATTTGAATTAACTAAAAATTTACGCTCTATTTCTACAGTCATATGTTATAATTAAAAAGCATTTAATGCTTAAATTTACATTATGCTTAACGATTTACCAATAAGAAAAATAATTCATGTAGATATGGATGCATTTTATGCCTCTGTTGCCCAAATGGATAATCCTGAACTTAGAGGTAAACCTATTGCAGTAGGAGGTGGTGGAAAACGTGGTGTAATTAGTGCTGCTAGTTACGAAGCACGAAAATTTGGTGTAAAAAGTGCTATGTCTGGTCGTTTAGCAGAAAAACTTTGCCCAGATCTTATTTTTGTACGTTCAGATTTTAAACGCTATTCAGAAATCTCTAAACGAATACGGAAAATTTTTTATGATTATACAGATTTAGTAGAGCCCCTTTCGTTGGATGAAGCTTATTTAGATGTTACAGAAAACAAAATAGGCTTGCCTAGCGCAACTTTAATTGCTCAGAAGATAAGAGCGCGGATTTTTGATGAAATTGGTTTAACGGCTTCCGCAGGCATCTCTATCAACAAGTTTATTGCTAAGGTTGCAAGTGATTATAACAAACCTAATGGACAAAAAACGGTAAACCCTGAAGATGTACTTAAATTTTTAGAGGACTTAGACATAAGAAAGTTCTATGGTGTTGGTAAGGTTACGGCAGAAAAAATGTATCAAAAAGGAATTTTTACTGGCAAGGATTTAAAATCTAAAAGCATTGAATATCTAGATGAAAACTTTGGCAAATCTGGTCGTTATTATTACTATGTAGTGCGTGGCATTCATAACAGCGAAGTAAAACCTAATCGTGTTAGAAAATCTCTTGCTGCTGAGCGTACTTTTAGCGAAAACTTATCTTCTGAAATTTTTATGCTCGAAAAACTAGATCATATTGCTGAAGAAGTTTCTAAGCGTTTAAATACTAGCAAAGTTGCTGGAAAAACCATAACACTTAAAATTAAGTATAGTGACTTTACACTACAAACTCGAAGCAAAACTTTACCCTACTTTATTAACGATAAAGCAATAATAATAGACACTGCTAAAGATTTATTATACCAAGATAAATTGAATAATTCTGTACGGCTTTTAGGAATTTCTTTATCTAACTTAAACACAGATAAATCTAATGTTACCAAAACTTCAACTAATGAAAAAAAATCTGTTAGTGTACAGTTAAAGTTCGATTTTTAATTTATTAAGTTTATATGCCTAAACTAACAATCAAAAAAAAATGAAATTCTACCACCTCATCCTCGTTTTACTTTTAATTGTATCTATTTCTTCTTGCAAAAAAAATGAAGTTAAGAAAACAGAAATCACTCAATCAGAAATAAAAACAGAACAAAAAGATGGCGTACAGCCATTTGCAGAACACATCTTTTCTCAATATACTAATGTAAGAGATTTTACAATGAGTACTGATAAAAATGAAGCTTATTTTACACTGCAAAGTCCTGCAAGAGAGCTTTCTGTCATTATGATGATGAAAAAGAAAAACAACATCTGGCAAAAACCACAAATTAGTAGTTTTTCAGGACAATACAGTGACTTAGAGCCCTTTTTGTCACCAGATAATTTAAAACTCTATTTTGTGTCTAATAGACCCATTTTTAAAGATAGTACTAACACAAAGGATATGGATATTTGGTATGTAGAACGCCAAACAAAAAACAGCATTTGGTCAGAACCAAAAAATATTGGAGCACCTATAAATACAGAAGGTGATGAATTTTATCCTTCAGTTGCTAATAATGGTAATTTGTACTATACCACCATTATAAAAGAATTGAAATCTGAAGATGACATTTTTATGAGTAAATGGGAGAATAATACATATTCAGAACCTATAATTTTAGGAGAAGGCATAAATACTAAAGGTGCAGAATACAATGCCTTTATTGCACCAGATGAATCTTACTTAATTTTTGGTGGTTGGCGACGACTAGATGGCTTAGGTTCTGGTGATATGTACATTAGCAAAAACATAAATGGAGAATGGTCTACTGCCGAAAATCTTGGCAATAAGATCAACTCTAAACACATGGAATTCTGTCCTTTTGTACTTAATGAAACGCTTTACTTTACAAGCAGAAGAAGTAATGTACAACAAAAAGAAAATGGCTTTTCTAATACTGAAGAATTACTTTCTGAAATTAATAAATACGATAATGGTGCTAGTAGAATATATAGTGTTGATGTTAAAAACTACAGCTCTCAATCTCAGTAACACGCAGCGTATTTACCATACCTCTTTCTTTTATTGGCATTGCAGCTAAACTAATAAGCATATCACCTACTTCTAAATACCCTTTTTTACAAGCAATAGCATTTACGTCTTCTATGGTTTCGTCTGTACTTACAAATCTATCGTAATAAAATGCTTCAACACCCCAAAGTAAACTCAATTGTGTTAAAATACGCTTGTTAGATGTAAACACTAAAATATGAGATTGTGGTCTCCATGCCGAAATTTGAAACGCTGTATAGCCACTATTCGTCAATGTTGAAATTGCCTTTGCATTTATTTCATTAGCCATATTAGCCGCATGATAACAAATAGATTTAGTAACATAACGCTTGGTACGAATATGAGGTGGAGATTGTGGTACTTCTATTAATGGTGAATCTTCTACACTTTTAATAATATTTGCCATTTGACGAATAACCTGAACAGGATATTGACCTACCGAAGTTTCACCAGAAAGCATAACAGCATCTGCTCCATCCATAACTGAATTAGCAACGTCATTTACTTCAGCACGTGTTGGAGTTAGACTAGTAATCATAGTTTCCATCATTTGCGTTGCAATAATTACAGGAATCCTAGCACGCTTAGCTCTTAATACCAATTTCTTTTGAATAAGAGGAACTTCTTCTGCAGGAATTTCTACTCCTAAATCTCCACGAGCCACCATTAATCCATCACAATAAGCCACAATCTTATCAATATTTTCAACAGCTTCGGGCTTTTCTATCTTAGCAATTATTGGAATTTTTTGGTCACTGTGCTCTTTAATTAATTCTTCTAACTGCATTAAATCTTCAGCATGTCTAACAAAAGATAAAGCTATCCAATCTACTTTAAGTCCAATAGCAAAAATGGCGTCTTCTATATCTTTTTCAGTTAATGCTGGTTGCGATATATTGGTGTTTGGAAGGTTAACACCTTTCTTAGATTTTAACGGTCCGCCTTGTATAACCTTAGCTTTCACCTCTCTTTTTCCGTCAGTTGAAACGACTTCAAAAATCAGTTTTCCGTCATCTAACAAAATACGTTCTCCAGGTTTTGCGTCTTGTGGAAACTTATCATAGGTCATATATACACGCTCCTTAGTGCCTACAAATCGTTCGCCTGTAGCAAAAATAATTTCATCACCTTCACTAACAACAACCTCTCCCTTCATTGTGCCAACTCTTAGTTTAGGCCCTTGCAAATCTGCCAATATTGCGGCATTGTACCCAAACTCTTCATTGAGTTCTCTTATCATATTTATACGCTCCTTAACATCTTCGTAATTGGCGTGCGAAAAATTAATTCTAAATACATTGGCACCTTCATCGAGCATTGCTTTTAAAACGCCTTTATTACTCGTTGCTGGTCCTAATGTTGCTACTATTTTTGTTTTTTTATTTGACATCAATTCAAAAAATTAAATGGTCTCTTGATTTTAATTGAGAGGGATTAACTGAAAAACTTGTTATAACCTGAGGAATATTCAATATTTTACTTAAAATGAGTTTTTCATTTATATTCTGTATCTCATCAGAAATCTTGATAAAATAATCTACTCTCTTATATTCTGGAACTAAATTATAAGTTTTTAAAACTTTTTCACTAGTCTGAAACAATCCTTTACTATATAAACTTTCTTCTTCTTTTTTACAAACATTAGATACCATATTCCAGGTAACGTATTGTGAGGCATTATTCCATTCAAAAATACTATAAGAAGATTTTAAATATTCAAAGTCAAGATCTTCAGATTTCCGTTTTAGATTTAACCCTAAACTCTCATTAAGTAAATAAGCTAAACGATAATCTTCTAAACCACAATGTATAGCAATTAGTATGTAGCTATCATCATAAAAATCATCGACCAGAAGTTTGTGTAAAGCCATACTGTTATAACTTTGAGCGGTAAATATAGTACAATATTAGGTTGATAATGTCAACTTTTGGTTAATCTTAACCCTTAAACTTTACGAAAACGTTATAGTATTAGAGAATAACTAGATAAGTTTAGTTATTTGCTTTTGAAATGCAAAAAATGCTCTTTTAGAAGCTTTTTCTTCTGCTTTCTTCTTTGAAGTTGCTCTTGCTTTAGAAACCACCTTGTTATTTATACTTAGCTTAACAGAAAAATGTTTTAATTCATCATTACCTGTATCTTCGTAAACATCATAGTCAAAGGTGTTTTTCTCTTTTTGACACCATTCTATAAGCAAACTCTTGTAGCTAATAACTTTACCTTCTAAAGTTTCTATATCTACATGCGGATTAATAACTCGCTTATACAAGAATTTTTCACAGGTTTTGTAACCTTTGTCTAAATAGATAGCGCCTACTAAAGCTTCAAAAAGATTACCATGAATGTTATTGCCAAAATTAGATTTAGGAATTCTACTTTGTACCAAATCTATAAGATTAAGTTCTCTACCAAGCTCGTTAAGATGCTCTCTACTTACAACTTTAGAACGCATTTTGGTAAGATAACCTTCATCACCATGTGGCACCTGCTCATAGAGATAAGCTGCTATAACAGAACTTATCATAGCATCACCTACAAATTCTAATCGTTCATAATTAATAGGATTACCTTTGTTATCCTTAATGTTCATAGAACGATGCGTAAAAGCCTTAATATAAAGATTTTCGGTTTTAGGCTTAAAACCAAGAATTTCTTTTAATTGTAAAAAAAAATTCCCGTCTTCTCCAGCACGGGAATTTTTTAATATGTTACGAATGAAACCCATTCGGGATTTAATCTATTTTTTTAAATAATACACAAGCGTTATGACCGCCAAATCCAAATGTATTACTCATCGCGACTTTAATGTCTCTTTTCTGAGCTTTATTGAGCGTTAAATTTAATTCTGGATCTATGTTTTCATCAACCGTTTCGTGGTTAATTGTTGGAGGAATAATTCCGTGTTCTAGAGCTAGAATTGAAGCAATTGCTTCAATGGCTCCTGCAGCACCCAACAAATGCCCAGTCATAGATTTGGTAGAATTAATATTTAAGTTTTTAGCGTGGCTGCCAAATACTTCTGATATAGCTTTTAATTCGGCAACATCACCTAAAGGTGTAGATGTTCCGTGTGTATTAATATGATCTACATCTTCGGGATTTAAACCAGCATTTTCTAAACAATTTTTCATTACCGCTACAACACCTTTTCCGTCAGGATGTGGTGCTGTCATATGATAAGCATCAGAAGATAAGCCTCCTCCAATAACCTCAGCATAAATTTTTGCTCCTCTTGCTTTAGCATGCTCGTATTCTTCAAGAATAATAGCACCTGCACCTTCGCCTAATACAAAACCATCTCGATTTGCATCAAATGGTCTTGAAGCCGTTTCAGGACTATCATTTCTAGTACTCATAGCATGCATAGCGTTAAATCCGCCCATACCAGCAATGGTAACGGCTGCTTCACTTCCACCTGTAATAATTACATCACAATGTCCTAAACGTATAGTGTTTAAAGCATCTATCATGGAATTAGCAGAAGAGGCACAAGCTGATACTGTTGTATAGTTTGGTCCCATAAACCCATGTTTAATGGATATGTTTCCTGGAGCTATATCAGCAATCATTTTAGGAATGAATCGTGGACTAAATCGTGGTGTTCCGTCTCCTGCAGCGTAGTTTAACACTTCTTCTTGAAATGTCTCTAAACCACCAATACCAGCACCCCAAATTACTCCAACTCTATATTTGTTTATCGCCTCAAGATCTAGCTTTGAATCTGCGATGGCCTCATCTGATGCCACCATTGCATATTGCGAAAACTTATCCATTTGACGTGCTAACTTTCTATCAATAAAGTCAGTTACATTAAAATTTTTTACTTCACAAGCGAATTGTGTTTTGAATTTTTCGGCATCAAAATGTGTTATAGGAGCCGCACCACTCTTGCCATTGACAAGGCCATTCCAATATTCATCTTTGGTATTGCCAATTGGTGTAAGTGCACCTATACCAGTAACTACTACTCGCTTTAATTCCATAAAAATAAAGTCTTATTTTGCTTCTTCTATGTAAGAGATAGCTTGACCAACTGTTGCAATGTTTTCAGCTTGATCGTCTGGGATTTGAATATCAAATTCTTTTTCAAATTCCATGATTAACTCTACAGTATCTAATGAATCTGCACCTAAGTCGTTAGTGAAGCTTGCTTCAGTTACAACTTCGTTTTCATCAACACCTAATTTGTCTACGATAATCGCTTTTACTCTTGATGCAATGTCTGACATAATCTTTTAATTTTAAGTTTTAATTAGACCGCAAAAATAAAAAACTTTATTTTAAAAATCATCTTTACAAATAAAATGTGCTTGTAAATGTAAAAAAATAATGGAAGTCTTTTTGTTTTGCGTCTAATTGTAAATTATTATTCTTTTTTTTGTTTCTCAATAACCACACACTTATATCTGTATATGAAACGTATTGTAATTTTTGCGTCCGGCTCTGGATCTAATGCTGAAAATCTTATTAGTTTTTTTCACAACAGTGATACCGCATCGGTTACTCAAGTTTTGACTAACAATCCTCATGCCAAAGTCCTAGATAGATGCAAAAGACTCAAAATTAGCGCATTATCATTTAACAGAAATGCATTTACAAAATCTAATGATGTTCTTAACATTCTAAAGGCATCAGAACCAGATCTAATTATTTTAGCTGGTTTTCTGTGGAAATTCCCTGAGTTTATTCTTAATGAATTTAATAATAAAGTGATTAATATTCATCCTGCATTGTTACCAAAATATGGAGGAAAAGGCATGTATGGTATGCATGTGCATGAAGCTGTAGTTGCAAATAAAGAATCTGAAACAGGCATTACAATACATTATGTAAACGAAAATTACGATGAAGGAGCTATTATTTTTCAGACAAAATGCAAGGTTTTACCTACAGATTCTGCTAAAAATGTGGCACATAAAATTCATAAGTTAGAGATGGAGCATTTTCCGAAGGTTGTTGAAAAATTGTTAAAAGATCATTAACTGAAGCATTAATAATGAGATCCTAAAACAAGTTCAGGATGACAAAATATGTCTAAGAGAAAAAGAAAATATTACACTGTTTGGAAAGGTCACAATACTGGAGTTTTTGAATCTTGGGACGATTGTAAAGCACAGATTAAAGATTTTAAAGGCGCACAATACAAGTCATTTTCTACATTTGAAGCCGCAAAAAAAGCTTATAAAGACAACCCAAAAGATCATATAGGTAAATCTAAAACTTTTAAAAGTGAACTTTCTGAAGAACAACTCAAAAAAATAGGGCAACCCAACCTTAATTCCATTTGCGTAGATGCTGCAGTTAGTGGCAATCCTGGTAAAATGGAATATCGTGGTGTTGACCCTAAAACTAAAAAACAATTGTTTATTCAAGGCCCTTTTGAAGAAGGCACCAATAACATTGGTGAGTTTTTAGCTATTGTACATGGTTTAGCGTTTTTAAAACAACATAATAGTAATAGAATTATATACACAGACTCTAAAACAGCTATGAGTTGGGTACGTAAAAAAACATGCAATTCAAAATTAGAACGCACTAATAAAAATAAGGACTTATTTGAATTGGTTGATCGTGCCATAAAATGGCTAAAAACCAACAACTATACTACAACAATTGTAAAATGGGAAACCAAGGCTTGGGGAGAAATACCAGCTGATTTTGGCAGGAAATAATTATAAGTGTCTTGTTATTAAAATATTGCTTTTAAAATCCAGGTTTCAAGTTTTAGTCAATACTAATTTCTTACTTTTTCGGAAGTCTAATCGTGCTTCATCACTAAAATCAATTTATTCTAATGTCTCACGATATGCTAAATTAACACAATAGTTAAGGTTAATGCGTAGAATTTTAAAAGGAATATATTTTATGTACTTTTGCACCAAAATTCAAACATAAGTAATGGGTAAATTAGTGATTGTTGGTACTGTAGCTTTTGATGCTATTGAAACACCTTTTGGCAAAACTGACAAAATCCTTGGTGGCGCTGGCACTTTTATTGGATTAGCGGCTTCAAATTTTAATGTAGATGCTTCTGTTGTTTCTATTGTAGGTGGTGATTTTCCTCAAGAGCATTTAGACTTAATGTCTAATAAAAACATTGATGTTTCTGGCATTGAGATTGTAAAAGAAGGCAAAACATTTTTTTGGAGCGGTAGGTACCACAATGACATGAATTCTAGAGATACTTTAGTAACTGAGCTAAATGTACTGGCAGATTTTGAGCCCAAAGTTCCAGAAGCATATAAAGATGCCGAGGTAGTTATGCTAGGAAACTTACATCCATTAACACAAATGAGTGTTTTAAATCAAATGACAGCCAAACCTAAAATGGTAATTTTAGACACCATGAACTTTTGGATGGATTGTGCCTTAGAAGATTTACATAATACAATAAAACATGTAGATGTTATAACTATAAATGATGAAGAAGCAAGACAATTAACAGGAGAATATTCATTGGTTGTTGCAGCTAGAAAAATCCATAAAATGGGACCAAAATATGTTGTGATAAAGAAAGGCGAGCATGGAGCATTATTGTTTCATGATGATAATGTATTCTACGCACCAGCGCTACCATTAGAGGAAGTCTTTGACCCTACAGGTGCAGGCGACACTTTTGCAGGTGGTTTTGCTGGGTATTTAGCAAAAACTAAAGATTACTCTTTTGAGAACTTAAAGACAGCTGTAATTTACGGCTCTACACTAGCATCTTTTTGTGTAGAAAAATTTGGCACAGAACAAATGCAAAATCTAACAGCAAAAGAAATACATAAACGATTAGACCAATTTAAAAGTCTAACGCAATTTGATATAGAACTAACTTAAACCCAACGCGCTCAAAAACGAGTGCGTTTTTTAGTCCTAAACCTTCAGGCTAAACCAGTCGAAGTTTATTAAAGGACCCTCTAAAAATTAATAGACAGAAATCATGAGTGATGCTTTAAAACACGAGTGCGGTATTGCACTTATTAGACTTTTAAAACCATTAGAATATTACAAAGAGAAATATGGCACTGCATTTTATGGCGTAAATAAAATGTATTTAATGATGGAAAAGCAGCACAATCGCGGACAAGATGGTGCAGGATTGGCAAGTATAAAATTAGATACCTCTCCAGGTGAGAGATATATTAGTAGAGTACGTTCTATTGCTCAACAACCTATACAAGATATTTTTTCTCAGATTAATGAGCGTATCAACAAAGAAATGACGCAAAATCCAGAGTATAAAGATAATGTTGCGTTACAGAAAAAAAACATCCCTTACATAGGTGAATTGTTATTAGGTCATGTACGTTATGGTACTTTTGGTAAAAACAGCGTAGAAAGTGTTCATCCTTTTTTAAGACAAAACAACTGGATGCACAGAAACTTAATTGTTGCAGGTAATTTTAACATGACTAATGTTAACGAACTCTTTAATAATTTAGTAGACATTGGTCAGCATCCAAAAGAAAAAGCAGACACTATTACTGTAATGGAGAAAATAGGTCATTTTTTAGATGATGCAGTAAGTAAAATATATAAAGATTTAAAAAAAGAAGGCTATAGTAAAAGTGAATGTTCACCATTAATTGCTGAGCGACTTAAAGTTGGTAAAATCCTAAAACGTGCAGCAAAAAATTGGGATGGAGGCTACGCTATGGCTGGTTTATTAGGTCATGGAGACTCTTTTGTACTTAGAGATCCTGCAGGTATTAGACCAACTTATTATTATAAAGATGACGAAGTCGTTGTTGTCGCTTCTGAACGACCTGTAATTCAAACTGTATTTAATGTAGCTTTTGAAGATGTACAAGAGTTAGATCCTGGTCATGCAATCATCACAAAAAAATCTGGTGTTACAGAAATTAAAAAAATTCTTGAACCCTTAGAAAGAAAAGCTTGTTCTTTTGAGCGTATTTATTTTTCTAGAGGTAGTGACGCAGAGATTTATAATGAACGAAAAGAACTTGGTAGATTATTAATGCCAAAAGTGCTTAAAGCAATAGATAACGACACAGAAAACACAGTTTTCTCTTTTATACCAAATACCGCTGAGACTTCGTTCTTTGGAATGATTGACACTGTTGAAGAACATTTAAATCATAAGAAAACACAAGCTATTCTTAAAGGACAAAGAGGTTTATCTGCTCAAAAGGTAGAGGAAATATTGGCTGAAAGACCAAGAATTGAGAAAATTGCAATTAAAGACGTTAAACTTAGAACCTTTATTACAGAAGATAGTAGTAGAGATGATTTAGTTGCTCACGTATACGATGTTACTTATGGTGTTATAAAGCCTACAGATAATTTAGTAATAATAGACGATAGTATTGTTAGAGGAACAACACTAAAGAAAAGTATTATTAAAATGATGGATAGGCTTAATCCTAAGAAAATTATTGTAGTATCGTCTGCACCACAAATCCGTTATCCAGATTGTTATGGCATTGATATGGCAAATCTTGAAAGCTTAGTAGCCTTTAGGGCTGCTTTAGAATTATTGAAGGATAACAATCAATATCACATAGTAGAAGAAGTTTATCAAAAATGCTTAAAGCAGATTAACCTAAAGGATAAAAAGGTGGTAAACTACGTTAAAGAAATTTATAACAACTTCACTGATGAACAAATATCTGACAAGATATCTGAGTTATTGAGTGACGATTCTGTTAATGCTGAAGTAAAAATAATTTTCCAACCAGTAGAAAACTTACATAAAGCTTGTCCAAAGAATTTAGGCGATTGGTATTTTACAGGCAATTATCCTACAGCTGGCGGAAACAGAGTAGTTAACAGAGCATTTATAAATTTCTACGAAGGAAATAAAGAGCGTGCTTACTAAAATATTAGCCTAAAATAGCTTTTAATCCGAAAAAATATGCTTTTCACCCTATAAAAATGCATTTCATCCAATATATGTATTGTTTTAACAAATAACATTTACATTGGTATCACCATAACATAAGTAGGTTAAGTTCATGGTAGATTTGGGGCAAAAAAAGGTGAACATTGTTCACCTTTTTTTATACAACTAATTAAAGTATTGCTTTAAGTAGTTGTATTAATTTAAGCATCATTTTAGTACTTAATCATATTCAATTACAGTAGTTTCCACGCTTAGACTAATATATAGGTCGTTTATCCAAAAAATTTAACAGTTAAATTAATGTCAACTTATATTTGACTCACCATAACATAAGTAGGTTAAGTTTATGGTAGATTTGGGGCAAAAAAGGTGAACTCTCTGTTCACCTTTTTTCATTTCCACCTACGAAAGCAGATGTTTCTATTTTGAAGAAAAAAAATCCAAACCTAAGGTTTGGATTTCATATTTATATTAGTTTTCACAGCTTATTTAGCCTCAGCGTAACGACGCTCAACTTCATTCCAGTTGATTACTTTAAAAAATGCATCAATATAATCTGGCCTTCTATTTTGGTAATTTAAATAATAAGCATGTTCCCATACATCTAAACCTAAAATTGGTGTACCACCACAACCTACGCTTGGCATCATAGGATTATCTTGATTTGGTGTTGAACATACTTCTACTTTTCCTCCTTTATGCACACATAACCAAGCCCAACCAGAGCCAAATTGTGTTGCAGCCGCTTTAGAAAACGCTTCAATAAAAGCATCCTTAGAGCCAAACTCAGCTTCAATAGCATCTTTAAGTTCGCCAGATAAATATCCTCTGTCTTCAGGATTCATTACATCCCAAAATAATGAGTGGTTGTAAAATCCACCTCCATTATTTCTTACTCCAGCATTATTCATATCTAAATTTGTTAAAATATCTTCGATAGATTTTCCTTCTAAATCGGTTCCTTCTATTGCAGCATTTAATTTACTAGTATACCCATTATGATGTTTAGAATGGTGTATTTCCATTGTACGTGCATCAATATGTGGTTCTAAAGCATCATATGCATATTTTAATTTTGGTAATTCAAAAGCCATAATGTTTGTGTTTTTTAGTGTTATTATTTCGATTTTAACAAATTTACAATTTTGAAAATAAGAAGTACCAAATAAATTATTAAGATTCCCTATTTTGGTATAAAATTTATCTTTTGCAGAATTCTTCTTTTAAAATATATAACGCATCGGCTGGCAGTGGCAAAACATTTACACTAGCAAAATCATATATAAAAATATTGGTTCAATCAAAAAACTACGATCAATTTAAGTTGATTTTAGCCATTACTTTTACCAATAAAGCTGTTGGAGAAATGAAAGAACGCATTATTGAAATGCTCAAACTGTTTTCTAAAGCGGAAAGTACTATTGAACCACATCCTATGTTTAGTGCAATTTGCACAGAATTGTCTATTTCACCAGAATACCTTCAAAATAAATCTAAAAAACTACTAAAGCATATAATGCATAATTATGGTGCATTTGATATTTCTACCATAGATGGTTTTACGCATAGAGTTATTAGAACTTTTGCTCATGACTTAAAATTACCTGTAAATTTTGAAGTAGAACTCGATCAGGAACGTTTACTTAATGAAGCCGTTGATAGTTTAATCTCTAAAGCTGGTAACGATAAAATACTAACCAACACCTTAGTTGACTTTGCTATTGAAAAAGCTGATGACGATAAAAGCTGGGATATAAGTTATGATTTTAATAAAATAGCAAAGTTATTAATAAGCGAGAACGACCTTTCTGCTATTAAAACATTAAAACACAAGACTCTTGACGACTTTAAAACTTTAAAGTCTCAATTAAAAAAAGATATTGCTTTAATAGAAAGTGACATTGTAAAAACCTCGACATCTATACTAACTTTAATAGATGAGTGTGGTTTACAACATGAAGATTTCAACAGAAAATCCCTTCCAAATCATTTTAAAAACTTAGAACAAAAACATTTTGGTGTAAACTTTAATTCGGCATGGCAAAATGATTTAATTGAAGGTAACACACTATACCCAAAACGTGTTACGGACACAATTGCCTCAACCATTAATAGCATTCAACCAAACCTATCTGAAGCTTTTACAAAAACTAAAGCTTTGGTTTTTGAGCTTAAGCTAAAAAAAGGTTTTTTTAAAAACATAACACCACTTTCGGTACTAAACGCTATACAACATGAGCTCAACCAGCTAAAAGAAGAGCAGAATAAATTGCTTATTTCTGAATTTAACAAGATTATAAGCAATGAAATAAAAGATCAGCCAACTCCTTTTATATATGAACGCTTAGGCGAAAAATTTAAGCACTATTTTATTGATGAGTTTCAAGATACCTCAAAAATGCAATGGGAAAACTTGGCGCCATTATTAGACAATATGCTTTCTACTTCTAACGGTTCTGCCATGTTGGTTGGAGATGCCAAGCAAGCTATTTACAGATGGCGTGGTGGTGAGGCTGAACAGTTTATTGATCTTTATAATAAATCGGCAAATCCGTTCCAGGCAGAAGCGGAAGTTTTATCCTTAGACACTAATTACAGGAGTGCAAGGGAAATCATCAATTTTAATAACGGTTTTTTTAAATATGTAAGTGATAACTATTTTAATGATGATCGTTATTCTGCGCTTTATGACAATTCAACACAAAAAATCAGCAAAGACCTTGAAGGTTACGTAAATATTGAGTTTTTAGATATTGCAAAAGAAGATAACCCTTATGATTTATATGCTGAAACTGTATTTAAAACCATTGAGAGTTGTCAAAAAAATGGCTATGGTTTAGATGATATCTGCGTTATAGTAAGAAAACGAAAAGAAGGCGTCGCTATAGCCAATTATCTTAGTGACAAAGGCATTAAAATTATGTCTTCTGAAACTTTATTATTAAAAAATTCTAATAAAGTTCACTTTATTGATTCGCTTTTAAAATTATTACTTCAGCCTAATGATAATACTCTAAAGATTGAAGTTTTAGCTTTTTTAACCGAACAACATGATATTGACGACAAACACATATTCTTTGATAAACATTTAAAGTTAAGTACAGATGAGATGTTTAAAAGTCTAGAAACCTTAAATATTTATATAGATAAGAATAAACTTTTAAGCTTACCTCTGTATGAGCTTGTAGAACAACTTATTAGAACATTCAATTTACACAACACGTCTGATGCTTATTTACAATTCTATCTGGATATTGTTTTG
>NZ_JAOARH010000110.1 GCF_025210595.1 Winogradskyella sp. | reverse complement strand
TTCTGCTATTTTAAGTTTACACTTCATTAAAAAATTGCGCCGTAACTCTGCTATGCCTTAATTTTTTAACTTGTCTAAACTCAAAATATTCAAAACAATTTAACGCTCATTCCAAAATAAAATTGGTATAACTAATTGTTCCGAACAAGAATTCAACCCTTAATTCGTATAGTATATAAATACTTGAAATGCTTAAAAGATCTCAATTTTAACTTAAGGCACTTTACACTTTAAGTACTTTTAACCCTTGATTTGCTTATATAATAAATATAGCTTTCAAAATTCCCTATTTTTGCAACAAAAGAAAATACTATGAGATATTTCCTGATGATTTTGATTTTGCTGGTAGGATGTTTAATGCCAATACAGGCCAGTGTAAATGCAAAACTAGGTACTTTCCTAAAAGCACCTTTAATGGCAGCATTGGTAAACTTTATGGTAGGAGGCACCATCTTACTTTTTGTGGTTATTGGAATGCGAACACCCAATAATCTGATACAAACCATTAAGGAAGCACCTTTACATGCCTGGATAGGAGGCGCAATAGGCGCGGTGTATGTATCATCGGTTATCTTTCTGGTTCCTCGTTTGGGAGCAGCTTTAAGTTTTGCTTTAATCGTATTGGGACAGTTGGCTTTCTCTTTGGTCATCGATCATTTTGGACTGTTTGGAATTTCTGTACAACCCATAAACTGGGGAAGAGTATTGGGTATTATGCTGATTTTAGCTGGTGTTTTGGTGATACAGAAATTCTAATCAATTGCGATTGATTAATTACGAGTTACGATATCTCTGTTTGTGGTTTATTTTTTTTTGATTTCCTCAGGATAGGAACCAAAAAGTTTCGAGCTAAGAATAGCGTTTTAATAATCATGCGAATCAAGGGTTGAAACAGAGAATGAATTGACGCTGATTTTTAAGATTTTATATGATTTGTTATGATTTAGTTTGTTGAATACATTCAAAGCCGCTGAAAGCTTTCTGTTTCCAAATCATCATGATCATCTGCGCCTTAATAATAAAAAACGACAAATTTAACTGAGGCAATTCGTAAGTAAAGCGGCACAAGCCTCGGAGAAACGAGATTTTTGTAGAGAAGTACAGTAAATAAAGCTTGGTGCCTTAGGCACGGCATTAATAATTGTTTTAAAAAAGAATTCAACGCTTGATTCACATAGTATTATAAGTACTTGAAATGCTTAAAAGCTCTCAATTTTAACTTAAGGCACTTTAAACTTTAAGTACTTTTAACTCTTGATTCGCATTAATCGATATGATTTACTTCGCGTTGCTTTGTGGTGAATATTTAAATCTTTCCTAATTTTAAGCTTCTAAAAAAATACAAACACACTATTTCATGAAAACATTACAACTAACTATTGCCATTACTTTACTGGTAGGAATAGCTTTTTCCTGCTGTAACAAACCAAAAAACAAGCTAACTACAAAAGAAGAAATTTATTCGAATGCCGAAAAAGCTTTTGTAGAATGGGGAAGACAGAATGCTGTTGCAATTAACTCCTTAACACCAACATCTGATAATAGCGATTTGAAAGCCATAGTTGAGGCTATTGGCGATGCTCGTGTGATAGCCATTAGCGAAGGATTTCACAACTGCAAGGAAATGATGCAGCTTCATGAAAGGCTAATCAGGTACCTTGTAGAAGAGAAAGGTTTTAATACGGTGATGGCTGAAAGTGGTTTGCCGGAATCTCGTATGGTTTATGATTTTATTCAAGGCAAAAACGTGCAAGGAAATGTTTATGTTGACGGGTTTAATAAAATGTATGGCACTTGGAAAGAAGGCCGCAGCTTAATTGATTGGATGCGTGAATACAACCAGACTCATGACAATGTGTTGAGATATTATGGTGCTGATATTGGTGGATTTTACAAAAATTGGTATCCCCCAATGCAGCGCATTTTTGATTACCTTCAAAAGGTTGATCCTACATATGCAAAGCAGTTAAAGAAGCGATTGGATCCGATGTTAAAAGTTATGGGAACCAAAAAAGCCAGATTGAATTATCAGGAAAAGCTGAGTGCTGAGCAAAAAGCACAAATTGCAATTGTTTTAGATGAAGCTGTAGCTCACTTTGATAGAAATAAAGAAGAGTTTGTTGCTAAGTGGAACCAAGAGGAATATCAGTGGGCAAGGCAAAGTGCCATTGCAATGCGTATGGCGGAGAATTATTACCGCAATTATGCTGACAGAGCAGGAATAGAGCCACACCGATATACAGGTTTAAGTGGACGCGAATTAATGATGGCACATAGCGTATTGTGGGCATTGAAACAGAGAAAGGATGCTAAAATCATTCTGATCAATCATGTCATTCACACCAAAACCAAAAGCCAGTTACAAGATGGCGTATGGGGCAATTTCACACCAATGGCACAATTTATAAAACAAGAATTGAATAACGATTTTTTCGTGATAGGAATGTGTTACGGAGGGGGTAAATTCTGGAACAAATGGCAACGTCCCACCGAGCGATTTATTGATGATATACAGGCAGCTAAAACAGATGGAATGGAAGCTGCGATGAGTGCTATAGGTAAAGAGCAATTTTTTATTCATTGGGATAAAGCTCCTCTTGAAGCTTGGCCTTGGTTAAACAATCAGTTAACGCTTCGTGAGAATGATTATTACACCAAAATAGAACCTCGTGAATGGAATGCTTGTTTTTATTTGCATGAAGTGAGCCCGGGAACAGCAGCAGAATAATTACGAATCAGGAATTATGAAATACAAAAAACGCAAAGATCATTGTCTTTGCGTTTTTTATTTTTATCCCCTATGTTTTTTTATACCAAATGTAACATCTAAATGAGCCATTTTGGAAATAGCATCATGCCGATGTAGAAAATGTTAGGCAGTGCGAGTTTGCGAAGCAGTGGCTCATATGTTTTCACAATCGGTATTAACCTACTATATAACTAAAATTAAACGCAAAAGCACAAAGGCGCAAAATATACTGGTTCACTGGGCATTGGAAGGTCAAGCTACTTATGCGCAGAAAACCTTTTAGTAAGTCGGGGAAGCTTCGAAGAATTGAGAAGATCA
>NZ_JAOARH010000109.1 GCF_025210595.1 Winogradskyella sp. | reverse complement strand
TCTCATATAAGATTTTAAAATCTTATATGAGATATATAAGGTAGCTGTATTAACAACTATAGCAAGTATCCTAAACCACAATATACCTCCATCCTCATACAATTGATGCCATACCCCCCCAACAAAACCAGAAAACCAATACAAAAAATTATATTCAACACTTTCAGGGTTTTGAAAAATCTGTTGATAAAAAGTCAATACAAATCCATCATCACAAACATCGAAACCTTGAAAACTTAATAAAATCTGTATAAGAACTACAACAACAATTGCCACTGAAACACTGTTGTTTTGAATATAAAGAAGGTTTTTTTCCATTTATAGTTAATCTATTAAGTGCGAGATGCTTTAAAAAAATCAAATATAAAAACATAATTAATGGTTATTCTATTAATTTTGGCACTATTAAATATAAATGAGTTTGCGTTTTAATTTCGATCCAAGAACAATACTTAAACAAGCAATTATATACACAATTTATCAAAAAATTGTTGGTGGTTACAGAGCCCGAAAACTTTTTGTTGAAAATAATGTTGTAATAAAACCAGGACAAAAAATTCTAGATATTGGATGTGGACCTGGTGATATATTAGATTTTATGCCTAATGTTGAATACACAGGCATAGATCAGGATTCTAACTATATCGCCCAAGCTAAAAAAAAATACGGCAGCAGAGGACAATTTAAATGTGTTAGTGTCAATGAAATAGACACTATCGAAACTAATGAGTTTGATATTGTAATTTCTGCTGGTGTATTACACCATTTAAACGATCAACAATGCAACAACCTATTCAACATTGCTAAAAAAGCTTTAAAAAATAATGGAAGGTTTATTTCTTTTGACGGTGTTTACACTAAGAATCAAAATAAAATAGCTAAATATTTTTTAAAAAAAGATAGAGGCCAATATATTAGAACTCAATCTGAATATGAAGAACTTGCTAAAACACATTTTGCTAGTGTTAATTCAACTATAGATGAGACATACTTTTATATTCCTTACACATCTATTATAATGGATTGTTCTAATAAATTAATTATTTAAGAAAAACACCCATGTAATTCTCTCTATATTCGTTACTTCTTCTTAACCAAATAATATAAATTCACCATTAATATAGAAGCATTAGCAATAATAATAGGAATGCCTACCCTAAGAGTTGGCATTAAGAAACCGTAAACAACAAATAGAACACAACCTGTCATATTTACCATGCGTAGTTTTTTCACATCTTTCATGGTAAAGGATACTAATACCATAAATGAGGCTAAATAACCAATATATTCCGTTCCTGTAATTCCAAAAAGCTCCATAACATTAATGTAAAGTGATTTCTCGTTCTAGATTAAGAAACTTAATACGAGTTTCAATTTTTCATAAATCGAGAAGCAAAAATAACACTATCAGTTACAATTCTTATAATGTATTGTCCAGATTTTATATTTGAGACATTTAGCTGAATGCCTTTAGAAAAATCATTCGTTTTAATAATCGACTGACCTAAAAGATTATATATTGTTAAGGATTCAATTGTAATATCCTTTTTCAATTTAATATTCAAAAATTCATGTGTAGGATTAGGAAATAGATTAAAATAATCTGAAAATTCATAAGCCTCTGTATTTAACAAACAACCACAATAAGGTTCTGACCATTCAAATATATTATTATCAGGTGTATAATCTACAAGGTTAGAGTTTATTGACACATTATAAACAACAATACTATTAAAGTCTTGATTAACTTCTATATTAACTAAATCCATCGTAAAATCTATTGTTCTAGATTCAAAAGGTTTTAAGTCTGTAAAATCCCATGTTAATTGAGTACCATTCTGACTTAAAATTTCTGGCTGAGAAGACACTAAAATTGCCAGAGGATCATCATATACAACACTAATAGTGCCTGACTGTGTCATTGTACCATTATTTCTATACGTGATTTGGTACAACACATGAGAATCATAACCATATTCTTCTCCTGTCATGGTTATCTCTAAATCTGGATATGATCCATTTGCAGTAACACAAAAATCTTGCTCGCTAATAGCTATATCTTCAGGAAACGTTAAGGTAAAATTATTTGGAATTATACTGAAATATTCTGAATTTTCTAACAGAGGCGTAAAAGTATAACTCCCAGACTGGAAGCTGGAATTAAAATCACCTGAATCATCAGCATAAATATTTCCAATATAACTACCATTTGTATATTCGAATAACAGATTAGGATAATTCACATCATCTAAATCACATCCATCACTATATTCATCATATTTTATAGTTCCTGAAACTATATAGAAATCATCATTCTCATCAAAAGCACATAGAGAGTTTGTAAAACAATTAACATAATCATAAAAATTTATCTGGTCTTCTATTTGAGTTATCTGAACATCATCAGCACATATATATTGTAAATTTTCATTATCGGAAAAATCAATAAAGTATTCTTCATGATTATTTTTAACATTTAAAGTCTCTAGCTGGTTAGAAGCACATCTTAAACGGTATAATGCTGGTATACTACTGACATCTATAGACGTGAGTAAATTATTATCGCAATTAATATAACCAAGATTAGAACAATCACTAAAGTCAACTGTTAATAGTTGATTATCTTCAAGACGTATATCACCTAGGCTCGATAAACCGGATAAATCTATCGAGCTCAAAGCATTATCATTAGCATACAAATCTTCTAGGTTTGATAGTCCTGTAATATTCAAATTGGTTAAACTATTGCTATACACCCCCAATTCAACTAAACTAAATAACATACTTACATCGAGAGTTATTAATTGATTTTCCTCACAACGAAGTTCATGCATATTTGTAAAATACTCTATTCCTGTTAAGTCTGATATACCTGCATTTCTTATATTTAAGGAACCTACTAACAAAGCTTCTTCTACTTCAATTTCTCCATTACCATTAGCATCTAATTTAAATGAACCACCATTTGGAAAGTTTCCATAAACAATAGGCACTCCTGAATCTGCTTCTAAAAGTTTTGCTTTAAAATTTGTATCAGGAATATTTATTATTTGCGCATTTATATTAAAACAAAAAAAAACAAAAAACAGTGTTTTTAAAATTTTAACCATAACTTTATAATTGTAAGTATAAATATACAAAAAAAAGAGAAACACAAATGTGTTTCTCTTTTTTACAAACCTATAATCTTCTAAAAATAAACTAATTATAAATTAAGCATAACAGTTTAGAACTACAATAATTATAGATTCTTATTACGCTTACGATCTACTTCTTTTAATAAAATTTTACGCAATCTTAAATGATTTGGTGTTACCTCAACATACTCATCTTTTTGAATATATTCTAAGGCTTCTTCTAACGAAAACTTAATTGCTGGTACAATCTTAGCTTTATCGTCAGCTCCTGCAGAACGTACATTACTTAACTTTTTAGTCTTAGTAACATTAACCACCATATCATCTCCACGAGAGTTTTCTCCAATTACTTGACCTTCGTAAATATCTTCTCCTGGATCGATAAAAAACTTTCCTCTTTCTTGTAACTTATCAATAGAATAAGGAATTGCTGTACCATTTTCCATAGACACTAAAGAACCATTCAAACGCTCTGGAATACCACCTTTCAATGGTTGGTATTCTTTAAAACGGTGAGCCATAATAGCCTCACCTGCTGTAGCTGTTAATAATTGGTTACGTAAACCAATAATACCACGAGAAGGCACTATAAACTCACACACCATACGCTCTCCTTTGGCTTCCATACTTAGCATTTCACCTTTTCGCATAGTTACCATTTCAATGGCTTTACCAGATACTGCTTCTGGTAAATCAATCGTCATTTCTTCGAAAGGTTCGCATTTAACACCATCTATTTCTTTAATGATTACTTGTGGCTGACCAATCTGCAACTCATAACCTTCGCGACGCATAGTTTCAATTAATACAGATAAATGTAATACTCCACGACCAAACACCATAAACTTATCTGCACTGTCAGTTTCCTCAACTCTAAGTGCTAAATTTTTCTCTAACTCTTTGGTTAAACGCTCTTTAATATGACGAGAGGTTACATATTTACCATCCTTACCAAAAAATGGTGAATCGTTTATGGTAAATAGCATACTCATAGTAGGCTCATCTATAGCAATAGTTTTTAAACCTTCAGGATTTTCAAAATCGGCAATGGTATCACCAATTTCAAAACCTTCTAAACCAACTATGGCACAAATATCCCCCGCTTGTACTTCATTTACTTTCTTTCTACCTAAACCTTCAAAGGTGTGCAATTCTTTAATTCTATTTTTCACAATAGCACCATCTCTTTTCACTAAAGAAATTTGTTGATTAACACATAATGTTCCACGAGTTAATCTTCCTATAGCTATTCGCCCTGTAAAAGAAGAAAAATCTAAAGATGTAATCAGCATTTGCGTTGTTCCTTCTTCTATTTTTGGTTCTGGTATATGGTCTATAACCATATTTAATAATGGTTCAATATTATCTGTTGGATTTTGCCAATCTTCGCTCATCCAATTTTGCTTTGCAGAACCGTAAACGGTTGGAAAATCTAACTGCCACTCTTCTGCTCCAAGCTCAAACATAAGGTCAAAAACTTTTTCATGCACTTCTTCTGGTGTACAGTTTTCTTTATCTACCTTATTAACAACAACACATGGTTTTAAACCTAAATCAATAGCTTTTTGCAATACAAAACGTGTTTGTGGCATTGGTCCTTCAAAGGCATCAACCAAAAGCAAAACACCATCAGCCATATTTAAAACACGCTCTACTTCACCACCAAAATCGGCGTGACCAGGAGTATCAATAATATTAATCTTTGTGTCTTTATAAACTACGGAAACATTTTTAGAGGTAATAGTAATTCCTCTTTCGCGTTCTAAATCGTTATTATCTAGAATTAAATCTCCTGTGTTTTCGTTTTCACGAAACAATTGACAGTGATACATAATCTTATCTACCAAAGTAGTTTTACCATGATCTACGTGCGCAATAATTGCAATGTTTTTAATCTTAGTCATATCCTATGCTGATTTTAAGCGCGCAAAGGTACATCTATTTATCCTCAAATCGTTAATTATATGTTATATTTTGAAAATGAGACAATTTCAATTTGTATCTTGTAGTTATTAGTTAAAGCCTTTCTTATATAATCAATCGCTAATTAGGCACATTACATCTACCTGTTAACTAGCAGGTTTTAACCCTAAAAATTAAAACAGATGAATACAATTAGCAAATACACAAAGTTTATACCTTACCTTTATTTTTTATCTGTAATTATGTTTTGGTTTACTCATATTAATAAAAGCGAGGGCATTTCTGCTTACCCTATTTTATTATTTGGCATACCATTTTTATGGCAACTCATAAAGCCTAATCGTAAACTTAATTTTTCGTTAGGTATTATTTTTGTTTGCCTTTCTTCTTATTTAATTTTAGCTTATATATTCGACCTATTGAATATCATAAACTTACCTGAATCTTCTAAAGGTTTCTTGTTTTATGGAGGTATATTGGTTTTTAGTCATTTTATTATGTCGCTTTGGATTATTCGTAACAGCATTGAAAAGGTGTTTTAAAATACTATCTTTGCAGCTGAATTTTTAACGTTTTTGCATTGATGACTATTCCTAAATTAAAACACACCGATTCTAATAATTTCTTTTTACTATGTGGCCCTTGTGCTATTGAAGGTGAAGATATGGCACTTCGCATTGCCGAAAAAGTGGTTTCTATAACAGATAAACTTGAAATTCCTTATGTATTTAAAGGCAGTTTTAAAAAAGCAAATCGTAGCAGAATAGATAGTTTTACAGGCATTGGTGATGAAAAAGCTCTAAAAATTTTAAAGAAAGTTTCTGAGACTTTTGATGTACCAACGGTTACAGACATACATGAAGTCTCTGATGCTGCTATGGCTGCAGAATATGTAGATGTGTTACAAATTCCTGCATTTTTGGTGAGACAAACAGATTTAGTGGTTGCTGCCGCTAAAACTGATAAGGTTGTCAATTTAAAGAAAGGACAGTTTATGAGTCCTGAAGCCATGAAACATGCTGTACAAAAAGTAAAAGATGCTGGTAATGAGGATGCATGGATTACAGATAGAGGCACAATGTTTGGGTATCAGGATATGATTGTAGATTTTAGAGGTATTCCTACTATGCGACAATATGCACCAACGGTTTTAGATGTTACTCATTCTTTACAACAACCTAACCAAAGTATTGGTGTTACAGGTGGAAGACCTGATATGATAGAAACCATTGCTAGAGCTGGTGTAGTTAATAATGTTGATGGCTTATTTATTGAAACTCATTTTGATCCTGCTAACGCAAAAAGCGATGGAGCCAATATGCTGCATTTAGATAACTTAGAAGGTTTATTGAACAACTTAGTAGCAATTAGAAAGTTAGTTTCTAGATTTTAGAACGTTTAGGCTTTAATATTAATTTATAAGGGTTCGTATTTATTTCTAATTGTCTTTGAAGTACATACACAACTATCTCGTCATTAATATCTTCAACAGATTTATAGCGTAGAGATGTAACTACTTTTCTATTTGTTGTTACAAAATGTTCTCTATATTTTTTTAACTGTTCACCATGCCAAAAGGCTAAATCTACGTAGTCTTTAGATTGGTTAAGATAACAAATAGGAAAACCATTGTGATAATAAAATGGAATGCGATATTTATATAACAATTCGGTATTTGGAGCCACGGCTTCTATAATAGCCTGAAGTTGAAGCAATATAGATTTATAAGGTTCTTCTTGTTTTAAAATATAGGTTTCGGCAGGATTCAAAATTGGAATAATTTTTGACTAATTTAGTCATATGAGAACATTATTACTACTCTTTCTTTTAATAACAACACAATTGAGTTTTTCTCAAGATTATAAATCAGTTGATTCTATTGTGAAAAATTATCCTAAAGCATTTAAATCTATTGAAAAGTTTGCTAAAAAAATTGAATCTGATTTTACTACTGATATAGAAAAAACTAGAGCAGCTTATTATTGGATATCTAATAATGTAAGTTATGACTATAAAAGTGCTAATAGTGTAAGGAGTAGTGGTTATCATTATTATGATGACAGTGAACTTAAAAAGGTTCAGTTAGAATATGCTGAGAATGTTCTTAAAGAGAAAAAAAGTGTTTGCGAAGGTTATTCTCAATTATTAAAATATGTTCTAGAGCAATTAGAAGTTAAGTGCGAAGTAATTGATGGTTATGCTAAAACTGAAGTTAAAGAAATTGGTAAAATAAAAAATGAAGAGAACCATGCATGGAATGCCGTATATTTAAATGAAAAATGGCAACTAATTGATGCAACTTGGTCTACAGGGAACGAAGAAAACAATCCAGGTTATTTTAACTTTAATGATGCATACTTTCTTATAAGACCAGAATATTTAATTTGGAGTCATTTTCCTGATGATAAAAAATGGCAACTTATAAAAAAACCGATATCTAATCTAGCATTTTTCTATTCACCAATATTTCATTCAGGATTTTACAATTCGGGTTTAGAACTAACAAAGATGAAAGGGATAATTAAATCTAATCGAACAATTCAACTTTCATTCGATTCTATAGACACTGATAAGATTTATTATTATCAATATACTGAATCTTCTTATAATTTAGAACCCATTGAATTCATTAAAAAAGGAAATAAGCAAATCGCAGAAATACCTTATAGTTATAAAAACGGGAAAGAGCTTACTATTTTTAATGGATTTAAAGCTTGCCTTTCTTTTAAAATTATTTAAAACAAACCCATTAAACCAAGTACAAGTAAAGCAATACCAATAATAGCTTTAAAAGGCATTAGTTGAGCTGATAATTTTCGTAAACTTGTTTCTAAAGCTGGCACTTTACCAAACACATGTGTTAGCAATAAAACACCACCCAAAATACTTATTATACCTAATAAGCTAAATCTTAAAATCGGTAGCACTACAAGCGCACCACCAATTACGGTTTGAAATGGCGCTAAAGCACCAGCAATCTTATTAAAAAAATTAGAATCTCCATCCCATTTATCTAAAGTTGCCAAACCTAATAATATACCGCCAGAAATATTGGCAATAGTTAACAATGTTCCTATCATAACGTCTTACTTTTATTGTATTAGATGCTTAAAATTACTAAATGTTACTTTTTTATCTAAAAAATAAAGCCATCTGTTAAAACCTTCAAAAATAATTTTGAAATATTGAAATAAAATTATTTACTTTGTATTTCAAAGTACTTTTATTATGAGCAACGAAGATTATCTAAAAGACATCAGTGAGATTAAAAATCTTATGAACAAATCCTCTCGTTTTATTTCGCTGAGTGGTTTATCTGGCATCTTAGCTGGCATCTACGCTTTGGTTGGTGCTGCTATAGCCTTTTGGTTAGTTGATACTTATAGTGATGGAAAGTTATATATATTTCATGGTTGGGTATTTTGGACATGCATGTTTGTGCTTTTAATGGTAGCATTTTTAAGCGCTCTAACTGGAATGATACTTACCACTAGAAAAGCAAAAAAGAATGGTGAAAAAATTTGGGATAGCTCTTCGCGTCGGTTACTATTTAATTTTTTAGTTCCCTTATTAGTTGGTGGCATCTACTGCTTTATAATATTAAACCAAGGACGCTACGGACAAACAGGTGGACTAATGCTTATCTTTTATGGTTTAGCACTAGTAAGTGCTTCAAAATATAGTTTAGGAGACATAAGATATTTAGGATATATTCAAATTTTACTCGGACTAATAGCAAGTTATTATCCAGGCTATGGGTTTTGGCTTTGGGTTATTGGTTTTGGAATTATGCATATTGTTTATGGTACTTGGATGCATTTTAAATATGATAAGAATTGAAGCTAAAATCTAAAATGAAGATGAAACTAAAAACCACATTCACAATATTATTATTAACTATTGTTTTTTCATGTAGTCATAATCAAGGTAACTTTGTAATTTCTAATGAATGTGATTTTGATATTAATTCATTATACATTTTACCAGATTCAAACAAACAACTAATCAATATAAAAAAAGGCCAAATCATTAAGTATAACATTAACATGAATGACGTTAAAATTGACGGTAGTTACTTAATTTCATTCAAAAATTCTGAAACTAAAAAAGTTAGATCAACTAGTTTTGGTTATTATACTAATGGCAATCAAGTAGAAGATATTATTAATATTAAAATCTTAAATGATACTATAATAACAAGTGGTAAATTTGATTTTTCACCTAACTAAAATGAAATTCCTGCCTACGCAGGAAGTGATATGAGCATAATTACCAACATAAACAAACTTTTTGATCATAGAATACGACTAGGTATTATGTCTGTTCTAATGGTAAATGAATATGCCGATTTTAAAACGCTTAAAGAATTATTAGGAGCAACAGATGGTAATTTAGCAAGTCACACCAAAGCTTTAGAAAAAGCTGAATACATATTAGTAGAGAAGCAATTTATTGGCCGAAAACCAAACACAAGATACAGCGCCACAAAACTTGGAAAAGTTGAGTTTAAAAAACATATTGAAGCTTTAGAAAAACTTATAAAAAAGTCATAATTAAAAATTTTTATCATTTTACTTTGATTTTCAAAGTACTTTAAAAAATCTAAAAAAACATGAAACAACTTATTTTATTTATCAGTGCCTTAATCTTCAGCACTTTGTTTTACGGTAAACAAATTGGCCTCAATCTTTTTCTATTCAGCCTATTATCTGTCACTATTCTTGTAACAAACAACAAGGAAGACTTTAAAAACAAAAAGAACATTGGTTACGCTGGCATTTATCTTGCTACAGGACTTGCGGTCTTTTTTCATGATTCTGCTCTTGCTATTATAGCAAATACTGTATCATTCTTTACTCTAATTGGACTACTGTCTCAAAACAAAACTTCTATTTATGTAAACTGGCTTAATGGATTATACACAACCATTGCAGGTCTCTTTCATCGCAACTTCACAGTAAATGAGACCACACAAAAAGTTGAATCTAAAAAAGAGAGAGATTACGTTCATTTAGCCAAAATTGTTCTAATTCCTATGGTAATTGTCATCATATTCATTGGGTTATATCAAAACGGTAATCCAATTTTTAATGAACTAATAGAAAAAATTGATTTTAGCTTTATAAATATTCAATGGTTACTTTTTGCAGCACTTGGTTACTATCTATTTTCAAACATTCACAAACCTATAGAAGTAGAACCTGCCACATCACAAGATTTAAAAACAGGTAATACGTTATCTAAGACAAAATCGTTTTCAGAACCAAAACTCAAACAAGAAAACCAGTTAGGCATCATACTCATTTCAATGTTAAATGTTTTAATTGTTATTTTCTTAATTACAGATATTACATTTATCCTTACTAATTTAGACATTAGAGCTTCTGTTTTTTCTAACCAAGTTCATAGTGGTATTAATGCGCTTATTGCTTCTATTATAATTGCCATAGTTATTTTGCTTTATGTCTTTAGAGGTAATCTTAATTTTTACAAAGACAACAATACGGTAAAGCAATTAGCTTTTACATGGATTATTCTCAATACAGTATTGGTATTAAGCATTGTCATTAAAAACGGACAGTACATTTATTATTTTGGGCTAACCTACAAACGCATTGGCGTATTAGTGTATTTACTTTTAACCTTAGCAGGACTCATTACTACACTTATAAAAATTGATAAGATCAAAAACATATGGTACCTATTAAGAGTAAATACTAAAACTGCTTTTGCTGTTCTTGTTTTGTCTGCAATGATAAACTGGGATTACCATATTACCAACTACAACTTTAATTACGCCAAATCAATGGATATTAATTATCTGATTGAATTGTCTGACAATAACACCTTACTATTAAAAGAAAAAATAAAAACCAAAGGGATTGAAAACAATAGCATCTATCGTATAGAAGAAAAATATAAAAACTATACAATGGAATTATATGCTAACTCATGGCAAGAGTTACAATACGACAATTTAAAACTAGAAACAAAGTAGCATGGCAGCCTTAATCATAATAGCATTACTATTTGTAGGATTAGCCACCTATGCTATCACTAAGATAAGCATATCTTGTGTGTTTTGGTCTTTCAACACAGATACAGATAAGAGGTACATATTTAAACGCTGTTTCCCTTATTACATCATTTCACTAACTATTTTATGTATTGCTTTTATAATAGAATTCGACAAAAACCTAATTGCTATATACTATTTCTCAGCAGTTTACTTTTTAGCTTTATTCATCTGGAGAAACAAAATAAAACCACACAAAAAGAAGATCAATAATAAAAATTTTGCCGCTGAACCAAATCAAACCCATCTACCATGAACCACCTATTTCGCAAAACACAAGCTCTAAGAAAACAATTGATTATTTGGTTGTTTGAGCATTCACAACATATCTATACTTCCTTATTCAAAAATCATGAATCTTGGAATATTTCTAAAGCCGATTTACTCAAATATCCTCAACCATCATTCGGTAGACATCTTGGAGAATTCTTAGATAAAAACAATTTTGAATTAATTCCTAAAGTAGAACGTCATGATTGTTACCATGTACTTTGCGGTTTTTCAACTAAGGTTGAAGATGAAATTGCATTACAATGTTTGTGCTACGGTAACGGAAAACGAAGTCCTTATTTATACGGAGCTATCATTCTTGGTATTGCTATTTTGCCTGATTACTATCAATATTATTACAAATCTTATAAAACAGGAAAACGTGCCAATCCGTTTCATCATTATAACTATAGGAAGCTTTTGCACGTACCTATAAAAGACTTTAGAGCAGCCATTTTTTCTAAGTCTCAATTGTATAATCTCAATCTGGTTTCATCATGAAAAAAATCAAAATTATATTACTACTCACTATTATTATCGGTTTAGGTGTCTTTACCACATACCATTGGATAAGCTTTAAAACCAAACACCTTGTGTTTGATAGTATAAGCAACATCCAAAAAAACAAAGTAGGTTTAGTCTTAGGTACAGGAAAATATGCAGCAAGTGGCAATATCAACTTATTTTACAAATACAGAGTTGATGCAGCTGTAAAACTCTACCAAGCAAAAAAAATAGAATACATTTTAGTAAGTGGAGATAATAGCAGAAAAGATTATGATGAACCCTCAGACTTTAAGCAAGATTTAATCGCTAGAGGTATTCCAGAGGATAAAATTTTTCTAGACTATGCAGGCTTTAGAACTTTAGATTCTGTAATACGAGCTAAGGAAATATTTGGACAAACTTCCATTACTTTCATTTCACAGAAATTTCACAACCAACGTGCTATTTATATTGCCAATAGCTATGATATTAAAGCCGTTGGTTTTAACGCCAAAGACGTTTATAAATCACATTTTAGAGAATATTTAGCACGTTCTAAAGCAAGTCTCGATTTAGTCTTTAACGTTCAACCCAAATTCTTAGGAAAAAAAATCACAATTCAATGAAACTACAACTCAACAAATACTACATTGCTTTGGCTCACTCATTATTTCTTATTGAGCTAGCTATAGCCTTTATTATAAAAACAGGTTTTATTCGCTATACATTTGGCGATTATCTCGTCGTTATTTTACTATATGCAATTTTTAGAGGATTCACCAACATGAGTGTGAGGGCTTCAGCTTTGGTTGTCCTCTTAATTGCCTATGGTATAGAGTTGCTTCAACTTACACCATTCTTAACCTACTTTAGCCTACAAGATAACCTTATAGCAAACCTCATTTTTGGTAACACATTTCAATTTGGAGATTTAGTAGCTTATACCTTAGGAATTATTACAGTTTTAATCATAGAATCATACAATGGAAACCATAAAAACACTCATACAGTCAAAATTTAGAAGCTTATCATTGGTAATAGTTGCATTAGCCTTTAGCGTCATTATCTTAATGATACGGATAAAGCTAAACAAATCATTCTTCTATCTTTTTTTAGTTTGGAATATCTTCTTAGCACTTATCCCTTACACTATTACAATGTATCTTAACTCTTTACCAAATCTCAATAAACTAAAATTAGGTTTTTGGTTTTTAATTTGGTTAGTTTTTTTACCAAATGCACCATATATTGTTACAGATTTAATTCATATAAGAGTTGGTAACAATTCATTATTATGGCTAGATGTTTTAGTGATTTTATCCTTTGCTCTTAGCGGTTTGCTCCTCTTCTATCTTACTATTTTAGATATGCAAAAATTAGTAACTGCAAAATTTAAAAAAATACCAATAGAATTTTCTACTACAACCGTTCTCTTTTTATGCAGTTTTGGTGTATATCTAGGTCGCTTTTTGCGTTATAATTCTTGGGAAATTATTAGTAATCCCAATATATTAATATCAGATATTATCGAAATATTAATTTCACCATTTCAAAATACTAACGCCTGGTTATTTACTTTAGGATTTGGCGGATTTTTGTTGGTTGGGTATTGGATGTTTAGAAACCTTACTCTTTCCCATCCACATAATCCTGAAGGTAACTAAAACGTTCAGTTAATTGACCATTATTGGTAGTGATTTTTGCACGTTTTAAAATACCTCTTTCGTCATTATTAAAAAATGCTGGAATTACATGCTCAACAAAAGTTTCGCCAAAACCTTCACTTGCATCCTTTGGTAATTCACAAGGTAAATTATCTACTGCCATTACAGTAATACCTTCTTTATCATTAAAAGCTACTTCTTTTTCAGTTTGCGGATTGTAACCATAAAAAGGATCTGCAATAGTAGATGGTCTTATTGTACTTGCTACAGGACCATCAATATCACAAGAAACATCTGCTACTAGATTAATTCTAAAATCTGGATGCTTTGCTTCTTCTCTGGTAAACAAATAGGGTGCATTATTGCCATAAAAATGTCCTGCAATAAAATAATCTGTCTCTTTAGCGTAGGGCATAAAGTTACTTTCGTAGCCTGTTGGATCTTTATAAAACTGACGTTTATCACCAACTTTACCATCTATCCGTTTATTATACTCCATAACATCTGCCATAACATATACTGGCTCCGTAAACTCAGAGGTTAAATATAACGCATCACTTACTTGCTTAATTTGCAAATGGTCTAATATCTCTTTTGCACCATATGCCACCTTACCTGTTCCTGTTAATACTATCTTTATATTAGGAATTGTAATCTTATCTAATTCTGCCTTTACTTCATTTAAATCGGCTAATGTTTCTACTTTTGGCAAATTGAATAAACCATCTCGTAAACCTAATGCTCTAAAACCATTATAAGCTCCTACCAAACCAGCATAGCGTCCAAAACCTATTAATCGTGAACCACTTTGTTTTACTATGGTTTCATGATCATACATTTCTATGTTTTGCGCTAACATTGCTTTTAACAACTTACGATTATAAGGTTGTTTTTTTATAGTATGAGAAAAATAGAAGTATTTTTTATTAGGAATTAAGTGCTCTACAGGCACTTCTTTTACTCCAATCATTACATCAGCATCAGACACATCATCAGTCACTTTAAACCCTAATTTTTTATATGCTTCGTCTGGAAACACTCTAATATCTGAAGACTCTACAATGAATTCTGCTTCAGGAAATTTCCCCCTTGCTTCTGCTAAGGTTTCTGGTGAAAATACAACACGTCTATCTGGCGGATTTTTACGTTCTTTGATAATGGCAAATGTTAAACTCATGCTGATTCTTTTATTTTTAAAGTAAAGACTTACTGCTTAGTAAAAAAATGGAATAATTTTTGCACGAAAATAACTGGATTTAAGAGGTTGCGCAACTTTTTTTGTAATTTTGCGCTCTTGTAATTGCTAATAGTTATTTCAAATTTAACTTTGGCAAGTGCGTTAAGGATAGAAACAGCATCCTTTTTGTTTTTTGTCTGAACTAAGTTGAAGCATAGAATAAAAGATACAATGAATATCCTAACCTCATTAAACGAGGAAACGCTCAAGACATCATTTATAAGAATCCTATTTCAATAGGAAATTTTGGGGTCGACTGGTTTTGACAGCGAGATTAATTAAATGGTAAGCACGTCGTGTAATGGCATTGATACACGTTAAAGGCTAGACCAAATTTTAAACGGCGAGAATAACTACGCTTTAGCTGCATAATCTGAATTATAGTAAGATTAAGCCTAGGCTCACAAGGTGAGCAAGCTTTATGTCTCCAGAAAGCCTTGGTTAATGGCGTTCTATTTAGAGGCATCGTAAAAATTAACTAAGATTAGGTAGTGCTTTAATGCCTTTTCGAGATTAAAAAGCTAAGTGTTGAGTAGGTTGTCTTTTACCAGCTCTTCATCGAAAACCTAAGAATAGACTAAGCGTGTAGAAAGCTCTTTGGTTACTTGTTTGGACGAGAGTTCGATTCTCTCCGACTCCACAAAAAAACCCAGTATACATTGTTAATACTGGGTTTTTAAATTTCAGTTGACAAAATAGGTTATCAAACAGATTAGTTTTGCTATATAAATCTGTAAGGAAATCATAAATACTTCAACTATATTTATACCTTAATTAAAGCATATATAAACTAAAAAAGAAAGGAATCAAAATATGCTAACTTGGAAAAATGTAATCGATTTTGCAGTAAATGGAAACCCTAATCCAGACCGTCGTGTTGAAAAAACCGAAGCTGAATGGAAATCTCAATTAACTACTGAACAATATAGAATTACCAGACAAAAAGGTACTGAAAGACCACATAGTGGAGCACTTTGCAGTATTTATGATGATGGTAAATATAATTGTGTATGCTGTGATACTCCTTTGTTTGATTCTACGATTAAATTTAGCTCTGGTACTGGTTGGCCAAGCTTTACACAGCCCATTAAAGAGAACGCAATTAAATACGAAAAAGACACGTCGCATGGTATGGTACGTGTAGAGGTAATGTGTAATACTTGCGATGCGCATTTAGGTCATATTTTCCCTGATGGACCAGAACCCAGCGGATTACGTTATTGTATTAATTCTGAATCGATGATTTTAGAAAATAAGACTAACTAATGACTACTAAAAATACACAAATTGCTACTGTTGGTGGTGGCTGCTTTTGGTGTACTGAAGCCATTTTTCAAGAAATAAAAGGTGTAGAAAGGGTCGTTTCAGGATATTCTGGAGGTAATGTACCTGGTAAACCAACCTATCGTGAGGTATGCTCTGGCTTAACAGGACATGCTGAAGTAGTGCAAATTACTTTTGATGCCAACGTGATTAACTTTGAGGAT
Source organism: Winogradskyella sp. (assembly GCF_025210595.1). Taxonomy (GTDB): domain Bacteria; phylum Bacteroidota; class Bacteroidia; order Flavobacteriales; family Flavobacteriaceae; genus Winogradskyella. Next base: position 7,334 of record NZ_JAOARH010000109.1, on the reverse strand, counting down.
ATCTTAATTATTTTTATGACCACTCATGATCCTACAACTTTAAACAAACAAGGCGCAGATCATGGTACGCAATACCGTTCTGTCATATACTTTCACAATGAAAAACAAAAGGTAATTACCGAAACTGTTTTAAAAGAATTAGCTCAACATTATAAAAATCCAATAGTAACTGAAATTAGTGAAGCTAAAACGTTCTATGAAGCTGAAAAAGAGCATCAGGATTTTTACAAAAATAATCCAAATTACGGCTATTGTAATTTTGTGATTGATCCTAAAATAGCCAAGTTACGTCAATTGCATACTAACAAGCTCAAAAGCACTTAGAATCTACGTCATTAGCTTAGCAATTCTAATTACTGTGATAATTACTAATGTTATTTCTTAAAACTAGACATTATCTCATAGTATGTCTTCATTAATCTTATATCCAAAGATGATTTTACTGCATTTAAAAAATGCATCATTTTTAGATTATCTATGATTATTTCTAGACTACCTTCTTGTTCTAAATTTTGTTATTAAGTAGTGATGAGTTGTACAAATCATTATTTAATCAATTCGCCAAACCTCTATAATAATCTAAGACTTTAACACGAAGTAAATATTCATATTTTGCATTTGCCATGTTAATTTTAGCATTATCCAAATTATTCTTGCTCGTCACATAGTTTAAAAAATTAGACACACCATTATTGAATCTAATCTCATTAATACGATAAGATTCTTCATAAGCTTTCACCTGTTTTTCTAGACTTAGATAACGATTATAAACAGCTTCCATATCAAAATGAACCTGAGCAATGGCATTCTTAATATTTTGGTGTGTACGTTCTAACTCCAAAATAGATTCTTTAACCTGTATTTTTTGCAATGCAACATTGTTTTTTGCTCTAAAACCATTAAAAATTGGCACATTAACTGCCACACCTATGACTGTATTTAGATTGTTATCTAATTGATCTTCATAACCAATTGTTTCTCCTTCAAAATTAGTTTGCTCTGTCATTACTGGTAAGTCTTGTCCAGAGACAGTAACAAAATCTCCTGTTTCTACTATACTTGTTCCTATAGAATTAAACAATTGTGCTGCACTAGAATAATTAGTATTTAGACCTCCAAACACTGAAATCTCTGGAGTAAATTGTGACTTTGCGATACTGACTCCTTTTTCCGCAGCTTTTATCCTTAATTCTCTAGACTTAAAGGTCGCTAGATTTTGAAGTGCTTCATTATAAACCTCTTCTGCAGTTAAACCATATTCCTTTAAATCAAACAATGGAACCTCAGTATTAACCTCAATATTCTCTTCAAGGTTTAGTAATCTTGCTAAGCTTAGTTTTGAATTGTTTAAATTAGATTCTGAAACCAAAACACTAGTTTCATCACCAGCCATTTGCCCTAATATATCAGCATAATCTGCTGGGCTACCTGATTCATTTTTATAAAAACTCTCTTGAATTTTGAGTTGCTTTTTAGTCGTCTCAAAACGTTGCTTAGTAAGATTTAAAACTGCTTGATTATTTAACACCTGAAGATAAGCTAAGGTAACATTTAACACTAAATCTTGTTGAGCAGCTTCTACTTCCATATCAGCAGCTTCTCTATTTAGACGGCTTTGTTTGACCGAATTGAGTAATCTAAAACCATTAAAAACCGTTATATCTAAACTTAAACCCATATTAGAAAAGGTTAATTCTTGATTGATAAAGTCATTAGTAAAAGGATCAATACTTCTACCATCGTTAACACCAAGGTTAAAACTACCATTAATTGAAGGTAATATATTCGCTTTAGCTTGTTGATGATTGATTTTCGCAGAATGCTCTCTTAAATTCGTTGATTTTAAATCTAGGTTATTTTCTAAAGCAATAGATATGCATTCCTCTAAAGAATATCTTTTTTGATTTAAATTTTGAGTGTATCCTACTATACCCATCATAACTATGAGGGTAAAAACTATGTGTCTTTGCGCCATGATTTGTTTGTTATTAAGAGACTATTTTACCATCTAGCAAATTGATAGTTCTAGAGCCATAAGATGCATTACTCTCAGAGTGCGTTGCTTGAATTATTGTAACTCCGTCTTTGTTTAATTGAGAAAATAATTCCATAATCTCAGTACTTTGCTTAGAATTTAGATTTCCTGTTGGTTCATCGGCTAAAATGAGCTTTGGCTTTCCTATAAGTGCGCGAGCAATACCAACTAATTGTTGTTGACCACCACTTAATTGAATAGGAAATAAATCTTTTTTACCTACAATATTGAAGCGATCTAACATATCTGCTACCAATGCTTTTCGTTCAGATGATTTTATGCTCTTGTATAATAATGGTGTTTCGATATTTTCCCAAACGGTTAATTCATCAATAAGATGGTACGCCTGAAACACAAAACCAATATATTCTTTATATAGTTTTGATCGGTTCTTTTCTTTCATACTATGCACAGGCTCACTTAAAAAGGTATAACCACCAGCAGTGAAATTATCTAGCATGCCAATACAATTTAATAAAGTAGATTTACCAGAACCTGAGGGTCCCATTAGCGAAATAAACTCACCTTCTTTAACCTGAAGATTTATATTATCTAGAATCGTAACTTTATTGCTTCCTGAGCTTATCGTTCTACTTGCTTCGTTAAGACTTAATAATGTATTTGTCATTGTTCTTCTAATCTATTCTTCTTATTTGTGAATCCCCAAAACTTAAGCCTTGGTTAACCTCTGCTTTACCTTTGTAATACAATTCGGCCTCACCATAAGCGGTAAATTTGATGTTTTCTGAAACATTTACTCTAAATTCAGCTTCTCCATAGGCTTTTAGTTTAGATGTTGTGTTGACCACTTCGGTCATTGTTATTTTACCTTCACCATAAGCAGTAACTTGCTGAGTATTTGTCACGCCTTTGTTAATGGTCAACTCACTTTCGCCATAAACATCGACATCAAAATCTACAATGTTAATTTCATTAATAGTTACTTGAGATTCGCCATATATTTTTAAATGAAAATAACTTCCATTCAAAGGACTTTCGCAAACTGTAGTTTCCTCGCCTCGAAGCGATAAATTATCAATGTACTTATAGATAACTTTAACCTTTAAGATAGTACCTTGGTATACTGGCACTTTCATTTTTTTGCCATTTTCTTTCACTTTTTTTTGCTTAGTGGTAAGTTTAGCATCTTCTAAATACACATGAAGCGTACCATTTTTAGATTTAATATTTACTTTATCGTCTGAAACTTTATTGTCTAGAATGGTAACTGACTCTTCAGAGCCTTGTACAAAAATAGTTTCGATATGCGGACTTATAACAACCTTATTAAAGGTTTCAACGTTTATTTTGCTTTGCGCCATAAGTGTTTGACTGACAGAAACTAGCGCAATGACTAATAAATGGATTAAAGTTTTCATGATGTTTTATATTTTATTTAATTGATGATTACAGATTGTGGATTTCATCTTCATTCTTTATTCTGTTTTTAAACTCTTTGCAGGATTAGCAACAGCAGCTTTAATAGCTTGAAAACTGACTGTTAACATGGCTATTAATAAAGCTATGACTCCAGCAGCAATAAAAACCCACCAATTAATAGCTATACGATATGAGTAATCTTGAAGCCAATTATCTACAAAATACCAAGCAATTGGCACAGCAATAATTATAGATATAGCTACGAGCTTTAAAAAATCTTTAGACAACAACTTAACGATACCAGATACACTTGCTCCTAACACTTTACGCACTCCTATTTCTTTTTTACGTTGTTCTGCTGTATAAGCTGCTAAACCAAACAATCCTAAACACGAAATAACAATGGCAAGTATGGCAAAAATCTGCGATAACTTTCCTACCAATTGCTCACTCTTAAACATGGAGTTAAAGTCGTCGTCTACAAAATTATATTCAAAAGGATAGGCTGGATTGTGAATTTTCATAACGGCTTCAATCTTTGATAAAGCCTCAGCTACAGGAAGTGTATTTGATGTTTTTATAAACAAGTATCTAGCCTCATCTGGATAATGCATAAACAATACAGGATCGCTAGTGTCGTAAACATCACCATAGATATAATCTTTTACAACACCAATAATTTCAAAGCTATCATCTCCTCTATAAATTTGATTTCCAACAGGGTTTTCATTATCCATCATTTTGGCTAAAGATTCTGACACTAAAACATAACTACTGTCGGTTGCTACTGTATTAAATCCACGACCTGCTACAATTTCCATACCTGTAGTTTCGAAAAAACTTTGTGAGACATAACGAAACGAAATAAGTACATCTTGGGTATTTGTTCCACCTTTCCAGTTAAATCCAGAGCCATTATTACCGCCATGAATAATGTGCGAATTACATAAAGCTGCATCTTTTACAGCACCTGTTTGTTTTAATTCTTGCTGAATGACAGGGAATTTTTCGATTAAGGCTTCATTAACAGACATGGATAACAGCTGTTCTCTATCATAACCAATATCTCTATTTTTTGCATGTTGAATCTGCTGATACACCATAATCGTAGCAATTATAAATACAATAGAAATGGTAAACTGTCCAACCACAAGTCCTTTTCTAATAAAAGCTGCAGAACCTTGCGACGTTGCAATACCTTTTAGAACTTCTACAGGTTTAAATGATGACAAATAAAAAGCAGGATATAAGCCAGCAAAAATGCCACAAATTAAAGTAATGCTTAACAATACAACAATATGCATTGGGTTTGCTAAACCTAATACTAAGTCTTTTTCTATGATAAGATTAAATTGAGGTAATAAAATAGCTATTAAAATAACACTCAACAAGGTGGCAATAAATGATAATACCAAAGCCTCCATAATAAATTGAGTTACCAAACGCTTACGACTAGATCCCATAGCTTTACGAACACCAACTTCGTTAGCACGTTTTTCGCTTCGTGCTGTAGCTAAGTTCATAAAGTTAATACAAGCAATTACAAGAATAATAAAAGCAATGATGGTAAATAAGCGCACATAGGTAATACGACCACCTACTTGCTTACCATCTTTAAAACCAGAATGCAAACGCCAATCTTTCATGCTGTGCAAAAAGGCTTGCACACCAACTTCATCGGCATCCTTTTTTTCGATAATAGTTCTTACTTGAGTGTCAACAGTTTTAAAATCAGCTTCTGGATCTAGTGCCACAAATGTGTCGGAAAAGTTGTTGCCGTAATAATTCATCCAATCGGCATTATTATCTGTTTTGTAGCGTTCAAAAGGAGCTACCCAACTAAACGGAAAGCTTACATTTTTTGGTAAATCTTCAATAACACCTGTAACCACGTAATTACTTTTGTCACTAACTAAAATAGTCTTATCTAGTACTTTTTCGCCTTCACCAAAAAGGGCATTCGCAGTGGCTTGTGTTAGCACAATACCTTGTGGATTTTTATAAGCATTTGCTCTATCTCCTTCTATAAATTTGAGATTAAAAATATCTAAGAAATCTTCATCAGCATGACGTCCAAAACGTTTTACGATATTATCTCCAACTGAAAACAAAAGCTCTTCACCACTAGATCGAGATGCCTTAGCTATACCAGGAATATCATTTAACATATCTTGAGCCAAAGGTCCTGGTGTAGCATAAAACGTACGCCATTCACCTTCGTATTGTTGGTTGGTTGGTACGTAATACACTTGGTCTTCATTACCAAATGAGGTATTAAAACTCATTTCATCTTCGACCCAAAGAAAAATAAGACTCGCACAGGTAATGCCTATAGCCAAGCCAAAAATATTTAAAAAACTATAACCTTTATTTTTCGATAAAGTTCTGAATGCTATTTTGATGTAATTTAAAATCATAACGATTCGTTTTTTGATTGAATTTTGATGTATACATTATATATAGTGAAGATAATGCCAAAAACATAAAACCATTAAAACCAACAACTTAAAGGTTTTAAACAAATTAAAAGTGTCCGAATACGATACAGTTTTTGTTCATATTCGGACAGTATATTGATTGTGGATTTCAAGTTTGATTTAAATTTCAACTTCATCTTCGAATTCGTCGTTATTCCTTATTCTGAACGTAAAGAATTAACAGGATTTACACTTGCGGCTTTTAAGGTTTTAATACTAATAATGATAAGCGCAAAACCAATCATAGCCAAACCACTTACAATAAATACCCAAAAACTAATTGTTGTTTTAAATGCAAAATCTTTAAGCCAATCGTAAACACCATACCAAGCAATTGGCACTGCAATTATAAAAGCTATGGCAACCAGCACTAAAAATTCTTTACATAATAAAGTGTTAATCTGTAAAATTGAAGCACCTAAAACTTTACGTACACCAATTTCTTTAATACGTCTGTTAGTAGTATAAATGACAAGTCCGAGTAATCCTAAGCAACTAATTAAAATAGATAAACCTGTAGCCCAATTAAGTAGTTTAGATACCTTTTGTTCACGATTATAAAAACGAGCAATTGTATCGTCTATAAAATCTACACGATAATCATCAATATCTGTATACACTGATTTATATGCTGATTTTACCATTGCTAAGGTCGTTGTTAAATCTTCTGAGTTTGAATTTTGAAATGCAATATGAACAGCCTGAAACTGACTATAATCTGGACGATACCAATCGCCACGCAAAGCCATAGGCTGTAGATCTGTATGCAGAGATCGTTGGTAAAAGTCTGCCATAACACCAACTATAGTTGCCGTATTATCACCAAAACTAATCACTTTACCAATAGCATCTTCAGGTGATTGAAATCCATACGTTTTTTGCGCCTTTTCGTTAATTACAATTTCATGAATCGTATCATTTTGATAGACACGACCGGCTAAAAGCTGTAATTCAAAAAGATCTAAATACTGTGTATCACCATAAATAAATTGTAAGTTAGATTGTACTTCCTTTTCACCATCTTTATAAACACTTAAAGATGTACTTGTATTAAATGATGCTGGTGGCACACCTCCTATACTAATAGATTTTATTTGAGGTATGGTTTTTAATTGCTGTACATAACGTTCTTTTTTTATAAGTTCGCGCTCAGCTCTCGGACTATAAATAGAAACAATAGCTTCAGTTTTAAAGCCCATATCTTTATGTAGTAAATAATTAATTTGTTTACCAACAAGTAGTGTTGCAATAATAAATACCTGTGCAATTGTAAATTGAAAAACAGTTAAAAACTTTCGTAAACCGACTTTGTTTTCGCCAACAGCCAAATGATTTTTTAATACTAAAACTGTATTTAGCTTAGACAAAATTATGGCAGGATAATACCCAGAGAGAAAAGTTACTGCCAGAAGTAACACTACCACACCAACAATAACAATAGG
>NZ_JAOARH010000108.1 GCF_025210595.1 Winogradskyella sp. | reverse complement strand
TAAAAATAATTTCCTCTAGAAAATCGATGAGTACCTTGTTTGTCTAAAGTTGGAGAACGTAAAATTAAACCGCCTGTTTCATTTTCGTTGTCTTCTTCTCCTAGAAAAACAACTAAATTTTTCTGGAATGATTCTTTTAATTGAGATGTCTCAATTCTAAGGTCTTTCAATCCATATGGGAAATTAGTTTTAAAATCTGGTAAAGTATATGAACCAGCATTAGAAGCTAGAATTCTATTGGCTTTAGAATCTGGAAATAATAATGCAAATCTATGTAATATTTGACCTCCTGCAGAATGTCCGAAAATATCATATTGTTTTTGAGAGGATCCTGTAGAGCTTATCACTAAGTCAAAAAGGCGATCAAAATCATGATATAACTAATGCTTGGAATCAGGTTGTAGGTTAAATCTTTTTATAGATTCATCAACATACACTTTGTTAGTTCCTTTTTCCATACGTATACCAGTTTTAAGATCTAGATCTTTTGCAATACCTCCAAGGTGATAGTCTCCAAAATCATATTGCTGTTCGCTGTAAGATGGTGAAATAATTAAAATGCTGTGTTTTTTAGATGCTTCAATCCAAGAATCTCTATAATCATCTGCATTTCTGCCAGCTCCAGGAATAACTAAGAGTATTTTAGAATTAGATGTGAAATTATGAGGTTTATAATAATGCACTTTAATTGTGTCGTTTTCATGACCAATTCCACCATGAAAATTAAAAGACCCTGAGCCTTCATTGATTGTGATGTTTTGCGCAGCTAAGAGAGATTGTGTTATGCATAATAAAATTATGATATATAAGGTTTTTGTATTCATTTTATTGTTTTTTTAATTAAACTAATTTCTATTACTTCTTCCTGGACGTCTAGTTTTTGATTTTCCATTTTGATTAAAACGGTACACAAAAGTTAATGTGTATAAAGGGCCTAAAAGTTTACGTTGTGAATCGTATCTAAAGTTATCTCCTGTTCTAGTGATGATATTTTCTCTAGAATCGAGCACATTATTAATGTTAAATGTTACTGTTCCTTTGTTCTTAAGAATGTTTTTATTGAGTCCTATGTTTAAGGTGTGATTTGCTTTTGTGATGGTTTGAGCACTTTCATTTCTTGCATTGTAATTGAAACTAGTTTGCATCGTAATATCTTTAGGTAATTTGATACGCGAGTTAATACGTGTAAACCAACGACTATCATCAAAATTGAAATCCACGTCATTATAAAAACCTTTTTGCTCAAAAGTAAAGTAGTTGAGTTCACCAGATAGTTGTAGCCATTTCAAAGGTCTATAGCTTAATGATAACTCTAATCCAACACGATTTTCAGTATCAATATTAATAGGCTTTGTAACTAAAATATCTTCAGCATTACGTTCGGTAATAAACTGAAATGGATCATCGGTGTTCTGATAATATACAGAAGGGTTGATTCTTAATTTTCCAATTCGTGTTAGAAATCCGAGCTCTAAGGAATTGGTAAGTGCAGGATCCATATCTGGGTTTCCTTGTCTAATTGCATTGATTTGTGCTAAACCTCCAAATGGATTCAGATGCCAAAAACTAGGACGATTAATACGACGACTATAACTCAATTGCATGTTAGTTTGATCTGAAAATGCATAAGTAATATGCGCTGTTGGGAATAATTTGGTGTATTCTTTCGTGTTTCTAAACTCGTTATTGGTGTCCGAAATACGAACTTTAGTAAATTCTGTTCGTAGACCAAATTGATAGCTTAACTTATTAAGTTTACCAGCATATTGCGCATAGATACCTCCAATTTCTTCTTTGTAGTCTAATTCATTATCTATGTTATTGTAAATTGTCCATGCGTTACCATCAAAAATTTCGGCATTATAATCACTAGTAATGACTCTTGTTTCCCCACGAAGTCCAGCTTCAAATGTTGAGGTGTCACTAATAGGATGAATGTAATCGAGTTGTAATAAGTAGTCTTTGCTACTTTCAATATCTCGTGTACGCATTTGTGTTTGATAATCTGGAATACCTATTTGAGATACGATGGTATTAAAGTTTTCATTTTCGTCATCATCCCAAAAATCATATTGAAAATCAAGAATTAATTTTTGTCCTTTCTTTTCAAAAGTCTTCTCATAACTTACTTCCAGCTGATTGTGGTCCATTGGCTCTTCATAAGTTTCACTTCTAGTTGTAGTGTTGAATAATGCATCTGAAGTGTCAAAATAATCATAACGATAGTCTGCTTTATTATCTCGATCTATAAGTACTTTGTAATAAGAAGCGGTTATAGTGTTCTTGTCATTTAAGAAATAATCCATACCAAAATACATGTTGAATATTTCAGAATTTCTGTAAGTGTCAATGTCTTGTAAAAGGGTTACAAACTCACTGCCTACTAAAGAATTTTGAGTAACATCTTGTGTTATTTTAGTATCTACAAAACGATATCCTAAGGTAGAGAATAGGTTTACCTTGTTGGTTTTGTAATTGATATTAGCGTTGGTATTGAAGTCAGCTCTAATAGAATTACTCATACTTACAGAACCACTTAACCCTGCGTTTTTATTTTTCTTTAGAATCACGTTAATAATTCCAGAAGTTCCAGCGGCTTGATAACGAGAAGAAGGGTTTGTAATAACCTCTATACGTTCAATTTGTTGTGCAGGAATTTGATCTAGACCATTATTGGCCACTAAAACAGAAGGTTTTCCATTGATTAAAACCGTAACATTAGAATTTCCTCGTAGGCTAACAGCACCATCTAAATCTACCGCTACAGAGGGTACATTTTCTAAGATTTGTACAAGAGAACCATTTTGAGACAGTAGATCTTTACCAACATTAAATACTTTTTTGTCTAATTTTAGATTAACAGTTGAGGTTTCAGCTACGACTTCTACAGCGTCTAAAGCTTCCATATCTATGGCTAAGGCAATTGTGCCTAAATCTAAATGTTTTTTGAGTTCTATTTGTGTTTCGTAATTCTGATAAGATATATATTCAATACGAATCATATAATTCCCTTGTTGAGCCGAAATGCTAAAGGCTCCTTTTTCATTGGTAATAATTCCATCAATTAGTTTTCCGTCCTTTAAAATTGAAACCGTTGCAAACTCCAAAGGTTCTTTTGTTTCGGCATCGATAACGATTCCTGTGATGCGTTTTTCAGCATTTTCATTGTTATTACTAAAACCTAAAAATGAAATAAGGCATAATAAAATTGTCATTGTAATACGTGTCATAAACTGCTATTTTGATTGATGGTTCAAAAATCTTAGTTTATTTCATGTGAATTAAATAAAAAGGATGAGCAGGTATTTTTTTAGTATATAAAAAGATAAAATAAGGATGAGTGAAATTGGTCAAGTGCAATATCCAATTGAGCTGCAGATATAGCGTGTTTGTCGTCAAGAACCAGATTTAAGCTATTTTATCTCTATTTTTGAAGTATGCAAGACTACTTATCTAAAATAATAGACTATATACAAGAAAGACGCTGGTTGGGACATCTTTTGTTTTGGGTTATACTATTATTAACTCAATCTTTGGGCGTAGAATCATTATATGACGAACAGGATATTTTTATTCATAAAGCATTAATGTTGCCCATAAAAATGTTGGCAGCTTATACTTTGATTTATTTTCAAGTGCCAGTATTCTTGTATAAGAAACGTTATGTGGCGTTTTTAGTAAGTTTTATTGTGAGTAGTTATGTGTTTACTGTTCTTGCGCGTATTACTGTAGTGCATGGTGTTGAGGAATTGATTAGACCACGTCCTTTTGCTCAAGAATCGATTTTAGAAATTGCTACAGATATCAAAGCACTATATGCACGTTATTATTTAGGAACGTATTTTCCAGCAATCATTATGTATATACTCAAATTGATTAAAGAAAAATTTTATGAAAGCAGAGCAATAGAACAACTGGAAAAACAGAAAGTATCTTCAGAGCTTAATTTTTTTAAAGCCCAAATTCATCCACATTTTTTATTTAATACATTAAACAATCTATACGTTTTAACATTGCAAAAATCGGACAAAGCCTCTGATACAGTTCTAAAGTTGTCTGAAATTTTAGACTATATGTTGTATCAATGCAATGACAACTTGGTGTATGTAGAAAAGGAAATGCAACTTATAGAAAATTATATCAATTTGGAACAGTTACGTTATGGCGACCGCTTGTCATTATCGTTTACACATCATATTGATAATCCCAATTCTAAAATAGCTCCATTAATCTTAATATCACTAGTTGAAAATGCCTTTAAGCATGGTGCAAGTGGCGCCATTCAAAATCCAATAATTGACATAGATTTAAAGGTGGAAGAAGGACAGATGAAGTTTAGAATTTTTAATACTAAAGCCAGATTTGAACAAAAAGACCATACCAATTATAAAGAAGGTATAGGGCTTCATAATACAAAAAGTCAGTTACAATTATTATATCCCAATACTCATGTTATTGAAATAAATGATGCTTCAGAGTCTTTTGAAGTAAAACTTAATGTAGATTTGAACTCATGACAAAACGGTGTATTATAATTGATGACGAGCCTTTAGCAATTGAACTTATAAAGGATCATGTGTCTAAATTTTCAAATTTAGAAGTTATAGGAACGTGTCAAAATGCTATTGAAGGTTTAGAAATGCTAAAGTCTAATCATGTAGACTTGATGTTTCTAGATATTCAAATGCCTACACTTACTGGTATTGAATTTTTGAGATCACTATCCAATCCTCCTAAAGTTATTTTTACAACAGCATATCGTGAATATGCATTGGAAAGTTATGAACTTGAAGTTGTAGATTATTTACTGAAACCTATTTCTTTTGACCGTTTTTTTAAAGCTATAAATAAGTTTTTAAAGTTGGATGCGCCAGTTCCAAAAGCACCACCAAAACCAACAGAAAACGAGAATTCAAGCAACTATATTTATGTAAATGCCAACAAAAAATATCATCGTATTAATTATGATGACATTTTATATGCTGAAAGCCTAAAGGATTATGTTAGAATTCATACTGAATCTATAAGCATTACTACAAAAGAAAAGATTAGTGATTTTGAATCTAAGTTACCTTCGTGCTTTTTAAGAATACATCGTTCCTATATTGTTAATACTCAAAAGATATCAGCCTACACGATGCATGAT
>NZ_JAOARH010000014.1 GCF_025210595.1 Winogradskyella sp. | reverse complement strand
CAAGTAGGTTTTGCTAAAATCATTAATAATGTAGTAAATACATTTGCTGCTGATATTTGGGCAAAAATGGCTGTGGCTAGTGTTATTATTTTTGTTGTATTATTTTTATTATATCATTTCTCTTATGCCACATCCAGAAAACGAATTGCTTTTGTGATAAGTGTGTTTAGTTTATTTTTTGCTTGTTTTTCTTTTGCAATGGCATTTCAGAAAGAAAGTCTAGATCGTAAAAATAATCCTGCAATTGTATTTGCTCAAGAATCTAGAGTAAAGTCAGAAGCCAACAAAGTTTCTGAAGAAGTGTTTAGACTTCATGAAGGTACAAAAGTGCAAGTTTTAGATACTTATGAAGATTGGCATAAAATTCAACTTTCAGACAATTCAACAGGTTGGATTCCAGTAGGAGATGTTAGGTTACTCAAGGATTTTTAAATTAATTTAACATACTGAAACGTGAAGAATGTTATATTTGTGACTTTATGCTTCAAAAATTAAAGTTAAACATATCAGTATTTTTTACTTTTCTTTTATTGGGAATGATATCTGCTCCTACAGTTATTTTGTCTTTTGATGATTCTGCTGATGTTTCAATTTTTTACAGTATAAGTGAAGAAGAAGAAGAAAGCGAGAGTCTAAAATTAGCAGTAGAAGATGTTTCTTTAGATTATGAAGATGTTTTTTTCGATATAAATCAAACTGAGATTGTTGGCTACACTTACAAAACCTATTCTAAGCCACATCTTAATATAATCTCACCACCTCCGGATTTCATTTTATAATTTTTTGCGTCACAAGAGCAATATAAAGGTTGCTCAACAAACAAATGTTAAAAAATAGCTTTTGAGTAAAATCTCATTGGCACAAAATGAATTTATATATGTTTAAAACATTAAAAAATGACATACCAGCGAGTATTGTCGTATTCTTTGTTGCATTACCATTATGTTTAGGTATTGCATTAGCGAGTGGAGCTCCATTATTTTCAGGTGTAATAGCTGGTATCATAGGTGGTATTGTAGTAGGATCTCTTAGTGGATCAAAAATTGGAGTAAGTGGTCCGGCTGCAGGATTAGCAGCAATAGTTTTAGCAGCAATTAGTACTTTAGGAAGTTATGAAAACTTCTTGGTAGCTGTAGTTTTAGGAGGAATTATTCAACTTGTTTTTGGATTTTTAAAAGCAGGTGTCATAGGTTACTACTTTCCTTCATCTGTAATTAAAGGAATGTTAACTGGTATAGGAATTATTATCATTTTAAAACAAATTCCTCATTTCTTTGGTTATGATAAAACCTTTACACTTTTTAATGAAAGTGGAGATGGGACTTTTGTTAGCCAAATTCTTGGTGTTTTTGAAGATATCCAAATGGGATCAACGGTTATTGGAATAATAGCGTTGTTAATTTTACTATTATGGGACAAAGTATTATCTAAAAAAGGAAAGATATTTAGTATTATTCAAGGGCCTTTAGTTGCTGTTGTAGTTGGTATCATCTTTTTTGTTGCAACGCAATCTAATGAAACCTTATCAATTTCTAAATCGTTTTTGGTAAGTGTTCCTGTTCCTGATGGGTTTGATTCTTTTATCGCACAGTTTAGTTTCCCAAATTTTTCAGCAATTTTAGAATCTGATGTTTGGGTAGTGGCATTTACTATTGCTTTAGTAGCTAGTTTAGAAACTTTACTTTGTGTTGAAGCTACAGATAAGTTAGATCCTCATAAAAATGTTACACCAACCAACCGTGAGTTAATTGCGCAAGGTACAGGTAATATTATTTCAGGTTTAATAGGTGGATTGCCTATAACACAAGTAATTGTAAGAAGTTCTGCAAATATTCAATCTGGAGGTAGAAGTAAAATGTCTGCGGTTATTCATGGATTTTTACTGTTAATTTCAGTAATACTAATACCAAACTTGTTAAATATGATTCCGTTATCGGTACTTGCAGCAGTACTTTTAATAGTTGGGTTTAAGCTAGCAAAACCTTCGTTATTTAAAAAGATGTACGAGTCTGGTTGGAAGCAGTTTGTGCCTTTTATGGCTACAGTATTACCAATGGTAATTACAGGCGATTTATTAAAAGGAATTGGAATGGGGCTTTTTGTTGGTATCGTTGTTATTTTAATAAAGAGTTACCAAAACTCACACTTCCTTCACATTGAAGACAAGAGTAATGGAAAGCATAAGATTAAAATGACTTTAGCAGAAGAGGTAACGTTTTTTAACAAAGGTGCTATTCTTAAAGAGTTACATAGTTTACCAAGAGACACTTATTTAGAATTAGATGTAAGAGAAACAAGATATTTAGATAACGATATTATTGAAATTCTTGATGATTTTACTTTCAAGGCTAAAGAGCGACACATTGATATAAAGTTAATTTCAGAAAGAGGTATTGTAGAAAATCCAGAGAGCTTTATTGAATTTTTTAGATTAAGACCAAAAACAGTTGAAATTTAAATCATGAAAAATAAAAGATATAAAATTTTAGTTCTTTCAGATTTAAAAAGTTCAACAGATTCTGCAATAAAGAACACTATTGAGCTTGCTAAAATCATAGATGGAGATATTGAATTTTTTAATGTTACTAAACCAACTGATGTTGTAAATAGCGAAAGTCAATTATCAGCTAAACGCAATATTAATAGGCAGTCTATAAATATTGATAAAAAAATAAAGCAGCTTTTAGAACCAATATTAGTAGATAATACCATTAAAATTAATTCTAGATCTACTATTGGTAATGTAAAAAACGAAATTCAAAAGCGTATAGACGAGTTACAACCAGATATCGTTGTATTAGGTAGGAGAAAATCTAAATCCGTTAACTTAATAGGTGATAAAGTAACTGAGTTTATTCTTAAGAATTATAAGGGAGCAATTATGATTGCTTCTAGAGATAATGTTATAGATTCTAAAGCGCAACTCTCTTTAGGAGCACTTAATAGCTTTGAAGGTACTTTAAATAAAAGCGTAACAAAAGCTTTAATAGATAATGCGGAAGCGCCTTTGAAGGCTTTTAAAATAGGTGATTTTACTATGAGTAGCACTAATGAAGTGGATACTAACAATGGTGTTATAGAATATGTTTTTGAAGATAATGCAGATGTTGTAAATACATTGTCGGGTTATGTTTCTAAGAATAAAATAGATTTACTGTGCCTTGATAGAGGAGTAAAGAGTTCTAAAACAACTAATTTTACTAAGGGAATTATTAATAAAGTAGAGGCTTCATTATTGATAATTTAATCGCGACGATTAATCTTTTTTAGCCCCAAAATTAAATTTTTTATCGTTAAATTTAACTACAGTAGAAATAGTTAGATAAGGCATATGAAAAAGTTTTTTTCAAACATAAAAGGTGATGCTTTTGGTGGCATTACAGCAGGAATTGTAGCATTGCCTTTAGCTTTGGCTTTTGGTGTGTCTTCAGGGCTTGGCCCAAGTGCAGGACTTTATGGCGCTATTTTTATAAGTTTCTTTGCGGCTTTGTTTGGAGGTACAAATACTCAAATTTCTGGACCAACAGCACCAATGACAGCAGTAAGTATGGTAATTATTGCTGGTATAATTGCTACAAACGATGGTGATGTTAATAAAGCGTTACCTGCAATTTTAATGGTATTCTTACTTGCAGGATTAATGCAAGTATGTCTAGGAGCTATTGGTTTAGGTAAATACATACGCTACATTCCCTATCCAGTAGTATCAGGGTTTATGACTGCTATTGGAGTTATTATTATAATAACTCAAATACTACCTTCACTAGGATATTACCCTAAGGAAGACACAGAATATGTAAATGAATTTAAGCCACAAGCTGAGGAAGTCATTCTAGAAAACATTTTAAAAGAAGAAGCTGCCGAAGATGTTTTAGTTTTAGAAGATTTTAAAGAAACAATTTCTAGAGCTGAAAAAATCACTCAAGAAGATATTTTAAAAGAATCTCAAACCTTAGCGGCTAAAAATGCCTCAGGTGTTTTGGGTGCGCTAAAAGTATTGCCAAGAGCATTGATGAATATTAATTGGCTAGAGGTTCTATTAGCCTTAGGTACAATTTTTATTATTTATGGGTTTAAGCGTATTACTACTAAAGTACCAAGTACTCTGGTTGCTTTGGTTGTAATGTCAGCTATAGCTATTTTAGGAGGTTTAGATTATAAGCCTATTCCTGAGATTCCTGAAGGTTTACCAATACCTAATTTAGAAATTATTACAGGTTTTGAATTAAGTAAAGTAACACCGTACATTTTTACGGCGTTAGCTTTGTCCTTATTAGGAGCTATAGATTCATTATTAACCAGTATTGTTGCAGATAATATGACCAAAACTAAGCATAAACCAAATAAAGAATTGGTTGGTCAAGGTATAGGTAATAGTATTGCTGCTTTGTTTGGAGGAATTCCAGGTGCAGGAGCAACAATTCGTACTGTAGTAAATATTAATTCTGGAGGTAAAACTAAACTATCTGGTATGATAGCTGGATTATTATTATTTAGCATTTTAATGATCCCTGGATTACCAAACTTAGCCTCTCAAATACCTGCGGCTGTTTTAGCAGGTATTTTAATTACTGTTGGTATAGGAGTAATGGATTATAAAGGCTTACGTGCTATACCTGCAATGCCACTAGATATTAAGATAGGGCCATTAAAGTTAAGCTCTGAAGTATTAATTATGCTTATTGTATTAGTGCTTTCTTCTTTTTGGGATTTAGTGTATGCTGTTGGTATTGGTTTAGTAATTGCATCATTAATGTTTATGAAAAAGATTGGTGATTTAACTGCTGAAAAATCTGATGTAAAATCGCTTAAAGAACAAGTATGGGCAGATGAAGGTGATTTTCCAGAAAATCTAAAAGAAGAAGTGTTTGTTAAGCACATTCAAGGGCCTTTATTTTTTGGATATACTAGCGATTTTCAAGCCTTAGCTATGCAAATTCCTGTAACAGCTTCTATAGTTGTAATGCGATTAGATAAGATGGATTATATGGATCAATCCGGACTTTATGCTATGGAAGATGTATTGCAAGATTTAAAAGAAAAAAATGTTGAAGCGCTTTTTGTCGGGCTTCAAAAGCAACCACGTTATATGATGGAACGTATAGATATTGTTCCAGATTTTATACCTGAGACACATATTTTCAAATCTTTTGATGATTGTATGGATTGGGTAAAACAAAATGTAGAAGATAAATATTAAAAAATAAAACAAACAAAAATGAAAAATATAGCTATAACAAAAGACGTTCAAGATACTTTTACACCTCAAGGAGTGCTTCAAGATCTTCTTGAAGGTAACAACCGTTTTGTAAACGGAAATTTAGAAGGTGCTGATAATGCAGCATTAGTAAGTCAAACCACAGGAGGACAGTTTCCTAAAGCAGTAGTGCTGTCTTGTATAGATTCTCGTGTACCAGTAGAAACTGTTTTAGACCAAGCCATTGGTGATATATTTGTGGCTAGAGTTGCAGGTAATTTTGAAAATGCTGATATCCTTGGTAGTTTAGAATATTCTTGTAAAGTAGCAGGAAGTAAATTGGTTCTTGTTTTAGGACATGAGGCTTGTGGTGCTGTAAAGGCTGCTTGTGATGGAGTAGAGCTAGGAAATATTACTCATTTACTAAGTAATATCTTGCCTGCAGTTCACCAATCTGCAGAAGAAGTAGAAGGAGAAGCTAACTCTTCTAACAATGCATTTGTTGCTAAAACAGTAGAAAATAATGTAAAACTTACTATGAATCGCATTCGTGAAAAGAGTCCAATTTTAAAAGAGATGGAAGATAATGGTGAAATAGCTATTGTTGGCGGAGTATATAGCCTTCACACAGGAAAGGTAGAGATGCTTTAAAAAGCAATCATAAATAAAAGAAAAGTCGCTTTTAGCGACTTTTTTTATACCTCATTTTTGGAAGCTTCTTCCTCAGCTTCACTTTTAATAAGATTAGGGAAAATCATTGGTGCTAAAGATTTTACAGGTTTGTACAAAACACTTTCCTCTAAATCTTCTTTTTCCATAAAAGGTAGGGTATTATTAAGTTTATTAAATACAATTAATAACACGCTAAGAATAAGTCCAATTTTAAGAGCTCCAAAAAGACCTCCCAAGAGTTTGTTAAGTAAGCCTAATGCAGCAAAATCTGCTAGTTTTGTAAGTGCCTTTCCTGCTAAACTTATCGCTAAAACAATAATAACAAATGTTATAGCAAAAGCAACGATATTAATTGTTTTTTCATTCCAATCTACTTTAGATTCAAGAAAATCGGTGGCAAAATAACTAAAATGAATAGCACCATAAACTCCTAAAACTAGAGCAACAAGAGAAGCAATTTCAACAAAAAGGCCTTTAAAAAGCCCTCTTATAAATCCAAATAATAAAAGAGCGGCTAGAATAATATCAATTATACTCATAGTTAGTAGTTCTTAGGGTAAAAGTACACGATTTTTATCATTTTAAAATAATAACGTTAATCAAGACCGTATAGTTTACTAACTTTGAAGATTGAATTTTTAATTAATACAGTGGCAAGAGACGAAAAATTAAAAGAACGTTGGGATTTAGTAGTAGAAAAGCTATCTAATCAATTTGCAGATGGAGATACCTTAGATTTAGATTCAATTATTTACCTCATTGGTGTTCAGGAGCTAGGACAGATACATAGAAAGTATAAAAAAGATCATAAGCTAGATTTAATGCATATAGCTATTTGTAAGCTTTTAACACCTTACGGTTTCTATGAGTTAGATTATGTAGATGAGGATGGTTGGCCGCATTATAAAGTCAAAGAACAGCTGCCTTTTTTAAAAGCTGGAGAGCAAAGCGTGTTAATGAAAGAAGCTATAGTAGATTATTTCGTACAAAATAATTATATAGATTAATTAATTTTTTTTCTACAAAAAAGATATATTGCACTGTAACTTAAAAAAAACTCAATTTTAAATGAAAAAATTTATTATTCTTTTTAGTGCATTAGCATTAACGTTTGTTTCTTGTAGTAGTGATGATGATGGTGGTTCTAACGACCCTTTTGTTGGTAATTGGAGGTATTTTACTTCTTATGAAGATGGTGTAGAGGATCCCTTAGACGATTGCGAAAGCCAAGATACTTTTGTAATATCTTCTAATGGAACATTTGTTTCAACATTGCATGATGAATTTGGTGGTGATTGCCAAGTAGATGTTACTGTTAATGGTACTTGGGAAAACCTTGGGAATAATACTTACTCAACCACATCAGATGGAGATACTTATGTGCAGCAAGTAGAGTTTGAAGACAATAAAATGTATTTAGATGAGATTGATGGAGGTGTAGTATATAGAGATGTTTTTATTAGACAGTAAAATATATTAACTAGATAAACAATAAACGCCTTCTATTAGAAGGCGTTTATTGTTTATAAAATCACTAAATTTGCGGACTATTTAAATACTCAATTATTGAGTAAATTTAGCATAAAATGATAGATAAGTTAAAAGAACTCATTGCAGAAGCAGAAGCATTTACAGCACAATCTAAGGAAGAAGTTGAAACATTTAGAATAAAATACTTAGGCTCTAAAGGATTGTTAAAGCAATATTTTGCTGAGTTTAAGAATGTAGCCAACGAACAGAAAAAAGAATTTGGACAAACAATAAATCAGTTAAAAAAAACAGCTGAAGATAAAGTTAATGCCTTAAAGGAAGCTTTTGAAAGTTTAGAAGAAGATCAAGGTGTTTTTGGTGACTTATCTAGACCAGGTGAGCCAATTACTATTGGTGCACGTCATCCAATATCTATTGTAAAAAATCAGATTATTGATATCTTTTCGCGCATTGGATTTAACGTAAGTGAAGGTCCAGAAATAGAAGACGATTGGCACAACTTTACAGCACTAAATTTACCAGAGTATCATCCTGCAAGAGACATGCAGGATACGTTTTTTATTCAAACAAATCCAGATATCTTGCTACGTACACATACCAGTTCGGTACAAGTGCGTTATATGGAAAATAATAAACCACCTATTAGAACCATTTCTCCTGGGCGTGTATATAGAAATGAAGCCATTTCTGCACGTTCGCATTGTTTCTTCCATCAGGTGGAAGGTTTGTACATAGATAAGGATGTAAGTTTTGCAGATTTAAAACAAACGCTTCAATATTTCACTACCGAAATGTTTGGGAAATCTAAAATTAGATTGCGTCCATCTTACTTTCCGTTTACAGAGCCAAGTGCTGAAGTTGATGTGTATTGGGGACTTGAAACCGAAACCGATTATAAAATTACTAAAGGTACAGGCTGGTTAGAAATTATGGGCTGTGGTATGGTAGATCCTAATGTGCTAGAAAATTGTGGTATAGACTCAAAAGAATATTCTGGTTTTGCTTTTGGTATGGGTATAGACCGTATCGCTATGTTGTTAAATCAGATTAGTGATATTCGCTTGTTAAGCGAAAATGATGTGCGTTTTTTAGAGCAGTTTAAGTCTGCACTTTAATTTTTAATTCTTGCTTT
>NZ_JAOARH010000107.1 GCF_025210595.1 Winogradskyella sp. | reverse complement strand
TTTTAAGTCTGAAAGGAACTCGAGTTTTATAATGGTTACACCAGTTCCTAGTATTACTAAAAACGTTCTAAAATAAGCTAAGAAAGTACGTTCGTTAGCTAGTTTGGTGCGCTCTATGGCTAACCAATCTCTGGTAATGAGTGGTTTGTCTTTGTTGTTTTGTGTGTTTGACATTAGTCAGATCCTTTTAAAAGGTTAATACTTACGGTTGCTAAATCGTTATTAGGAAATTTAGTAAAATGGGTATCGTCTGGTTTTAAGCCGGCTTTTTCTGCAATGGCTCTAAAGACATCTACCTCAAGTATATATTGGTCGCTGAAACCGTGTGTAGCATCGTAAGCTGTGGCTGCAGTTTTACCGATATTGTTTGCCGCTAATGCTGGATCAATAGTGTGCAATTCTATAATAAGCAACCCAAACTTGTCTACATAAGGTTTCCATTTACTCAGGTGCTCAAGCAATGAAGCTTCTACCATATTATTACTTAAACGATTTCCTTCTGTAGAAAAAGCACCAGAAGATGTGCTCACTAAATCAAAATCATTATTAGGAGCTTCCCAAATACGATTGTGGTCTAAAAATGTTCTAACATTTAATAAATCTTGCAAATCAATGTTGTAGTCTTCTTTTAAGTCTGAAGCCAAAACATCTGGTCTACCTATGTCTCCCCAAATAACTTTAGCCCAAATATCTGCTGCGATAAGATTAGCTCTAGTTACCTTTAAAGCTGCTTTGTTAAAATCTGCTCCAACAAGAAATAATGGGTAATCATCTAGTATTTTTCCTCTAAGTGTTTGCTGTTCAATAACATGAAATATGTGTTCTAAAAAAGCACCATTTCCGCAGCCCATATCTAAGATACCTTTGGGTTGAAAATCAATAGGTCTGTTAAATAATTCTATAATTATCTCATCTATAACTTTAAAATAGGTAGCATGTGCACCACCACTTCCCCAAACATTCATTTCGCGATGAACATGTTTTTCAGTGGCACTTACCGAATCTGTTTTCAATACTAATGGATTGCCAAAAATGAGTTCGTCTAATTGTAAAAATGTAGGTATATACGATACTGTAACTCCATATGCACTAGCGCGTTTAGCAAAGAATAAGCCCTTATCTGTAAACTGATAGGTATTTCTTTTCTTTTTAAACCAATCTAAATGTGCAAAGAAATCTAGAATCTTTTTAAAACTTTCAGGATCTTTATGGTATTCTTCAGCAGTAAACGATGCATCCATAAAGTATTTATGAAATAACCCGTTAACACCCAATAGCACTATAATTGGTGCAACTATAACCCCTTCAATATGTTTGTAGACTTGATAGTCTATTGAATCTTCATCAGAAATATTGAGACCATAATGAGTTTCAAATTTTTTAAAAATACGTTCTAAAGCAATGAATGCATCTGTACTAATCATTTTTTCGTTGGCAAAGCGATCAGAATATTTTAAAAGATGAACAACATCTTCATAAAGATGTACCAAATTAAAGGCTGTCTTAGATTTGCTATTAGTCTTATAAGTTACTGTGTTGTTTTTATTATTAATGGTTTGCACAAGCCATCCTTGAGAACACAAAACACGCAACGCAACGTTGAGGTAGCCTTCATTGGCATTAAAAACGTCTGATAAATGTTTTAAATCAACCGATTCTTTTTCTAGGATGTAACTTAAGATTTCTCTTTTGTGTAACGCAAATGCAGAGGTTGCTGTAGCAATGCCATCGAGATGACGAAAAATAATACTTCTTAGTTGAGATTTTTCAGATTTTGTTAGCATAAAGAACAGATTTGTATTAAATATAAAAAAACCATCATAAAAATGATGGTTTTGGGTATTCAAAATTCTTTTACAAGTAATTACTATTCATTTAAAATGGCTTGTAATGTCTTTGGTTTTATAGTTTCAAGATCTTTGGTTTCGTAAGGAATCATTTTTAAAATGTACTCAAAAGCCCTAATTCTAGCACTTGTTTTTCGGTTAGCTTTAATAACCTTCCAAGGTGCATGCTCTTGTGTGTTTTTAAACATAAGCTCTTTGTACTTTGTATATTCGTCCCACAAGGATAAAGCACGTCTATCGACATCACTATATTTCCATTTTTTAGTCTCAGTATCTATAATGTCTTTAAATCGTCGTTCTTGTTCGTTTTTAGTTATAGAAAAATATAGTTTGAGTAAATGGATGCCAGAATCTTGTATCATTTTTTCAAATTCATTGACCTGCGACATAAAATTATCGTACTGTTTTTTGGTGCAAAAATCATTTACAGGTTCTACTACAGCTCTGTTATACCAACTTCTGTCAAAAAATACAATTTCACCATTGTTGGGTAAGCAATTTATATAACGTTGAAAATACCATTGTCCAATTTCGGTTTCATTGGGCTTGGGTAATGCAACCACTCTAATGGCACGAGGAGGTAAATGCTGAATGATACGACGTATGGCGCCACCTTTTCCTGCAGCATCTCGTCCTTCAAATAAGATGACTACTTTTTTATTATTAGCAGCAACCCATTGCTGAAGAATAAGCATTTCTTCCTGAAGCTTTTCTAGTCGCTTTTCATATTTTACATTTCTAACAGTTTTATTAATGTCTAGGTGTTTTTGTCTCAACAATGCACCTAAACCTTTTTTTGTGTTAATGATTTTTAATTCTTTTTCGGATAAATGTCTTAGCGGTGTCATTATTGGTCTAGTTGAATAGTGTTTCTAAAATAGCGTTGTACAATGTTAGGGTCTGGTAAAATGCCTTTGTAGTTGTTACCTTTATTATCATAGTCAAATAGGCTTAAAACATATTTTATGCTTTCTAAACGCGCACGTTTTTTGTCGTTAGAATTAATAATAACCCAAGGAGAGAAAGCGTTGTGTGTTCTCGAAAACATTTGGTTTTTGTACATGGTAAAATCATCCCATAGTTCTTGTCCTTTTTCATCAACAGGGCTAAACTTCCATTTTTTTAAAGGATTGTTTAAACGACTTTCAAACCGTCGTTGTTGTTCTTCTTTAGATACAGAAAACCAAAATTTAATAATGTGTGTGCCAGATTCGTAGAGCATATGTTCAAACTCTGGTACTTGAATCATAAAACGATTGTATTGCGCTTTGTTGCAGAATCCCATTACAGGTTCTACTACAGCTCTGTTGTACCAGCTTCTGTCAAAAAACACAATCTCACCTGCGTTAGGGAGCTCTTTTATATAACGGTTAAAATACCATTGGCTTTTTTCTACTTCGGTAGGTTTATTGAGTGCAACTATGCGCATTGCTCTAGGATTTAAGTGTTCCTTAAAGCGCTTTATGGTTCCTCCTTTTCCAGAAGCATCTCTACCTTCAAAAATAATAGCGATTTTTTTATTTTCTTTTTGAACCCATCGTTGGAAATCTACTAGCTCAGCTTGCAACGGAAGTAGTTCTTGCTCGTATTTGTACTTGTCTAAAGCAGATTGAAAAAGCGGATGCTCTGCTTTGTGATTATTTAAGTAGGAAATTAAATCAGAATGTTTTTTAAACGTTTTTAACGTCTCTTGTGTTAGCATATATTAAAAATTGGTATGATTATCACCAAATTTAAAATATATACATGAGGATTTTTATGATATATGTCATTAGAATTTATGCAAAACAAAAGCCTTTCATTATTTGAAAGGCTTAAATATTATTTGAGTTTAATTTTAGCTATCTTAATTTTGGGAAATCATTAGGGTTTGCTTCGTGCATTACATCGTAAACAGCTTCAAAGATATCTTCTATTGAAGGTTTAGAGAAGTAATCTCCATCAGATCCATAAGCCGGTCTATGTGGTTTTGCTGCTAATGTTTTTGGTTGACTATCTAAATGTTGATATGCATTTTGCTCATTCAGAATTTGATCTAAAATATAAGCAGATGCTCCACCTTTTACATCTTCATCTATGACCATAACACGATTAGTTTTGGCGATACTTTTTACGATATCGTGATTAAGATCAAAAGGTAATAAAGATTGTATGTCAATAATTTCAGCATTAATACCTACTTCTAATAGTTCTTTAGCTGCTTGTTCAACCAATCGTAATGTAGAACCATAAGATACTAAAGTTATATCATCACCTTCTTTAATAGTTTCTACAACACCAATTGGTGTTTTAAACGCGCCAATGTTGTTTGGCATTTTTTCTTTTAGACGGTAACCGTTTAAGCATTCTACTACTAGTGCTGGTTCATCACTTTCTAAAAGTGTGTTGTAAAATCCTGCTGCTTTAGTCATATTACGAGGTACTAATACATGAATACCTCTAATAAGATTTAAAATACCTCCCATTTGAGAACCAGAATGCCAAATACCTTCTAGACGATGACCACGAGTTCTTACAATTAATGGTGCTTTTTGACGACCTTTTGTTCTGTACTGTACAGTTGCTAAATCATCACTCATTATTTGTAAAGCGTAGAGGATATAATCTAAATATTGTATTTCTGCAATTGGTCTTAAGCCTCTCATAGCCATACCTATACCTTGACCTAATATAGTAGCCTCTCTAATACCTGTATCAGAAACTCTTAGCTCTCCGAATTTTTCTTGTAAACCTTCTAAACCTTGGTTTACATCACCAATATGACCTGCATCTTCACCAAAGATTAAAGATTCTGGATATGCTTTGAATATAGCTTCAAAATTGTCTCTTAAAACTACACGTCCATCAACTTCTTTTGCGTCATCGTTGTATGTAGGAAGTACTTCTGTCTGATATTGTGCTTTTAATTCAGATTCACTATAAAGATGTGAGCTATATTTTGGTTGTATGGTTTCTAGATAGTTGTTAATCCAGTTAAGAAGTGCTAACTTTTCTGCACTATTTTCAGAAATAACATATCGTAACGCTTTACGTGCAGCTGAGATTATATCTTTTCTAAGTGGCTCATCAATGGTGTCTAAGTCGTTTTTAATCTTTGTGATAAATACACCATTAGAACTAGAGTTAGCAACTTGCTCTAAAATAGAAATCGCTTCTTTTTTTTCAGCTTTAATAGGATTGATAAATGCAGACCAAGCCGCTTTTTTACCATCTCTTACAGCTTTTTTAATGTCTTTTTCTAAAACTTTTAATTCCTCGTCGGTAGCAATGTTGTTTTCTAGCATCCATTTGCGCATTTGCGCATTACAATCATACTCTGCTTCCCATGCTAAACGCTCTTCATTTTTATAACGCTCATGCGATCCTGAAGTAGAATGCCCTTGAGGTTGTGTTAACTCTTGAACATGAATCATTACAGGAATATGTTCATTTCTAGAGACTTTAGCAGCACGTTGGTAAGTGTCTATTAATTCGGCATAATTCCAACCATTTACTCTAAAGATTTCATAGCCATTGGCAGAATCATCACGTTGAAATCCTTTTAAGATTTCAGAGATGTTTTCCTTTGTTGTTTGGTGTCTTGCGTGTACAGAA
This sequence comes from Winogradskyella sp., assembly GCF_025210595.1. Lineage (GTDB taxonomy): Bacteria > Bacteroidota > Bacteroidia > Flavobacteriales > Flavobacteriaceae > Winogradskyella. The sequence goes on along the minus strand of NZ_JAOARH010000107.1, from coordinate 4,414 downwards.
ATACCATATTCGTCATCCCAAATACTAATTACCATTGGTACTTGCAATACACCAGCAGCATTTATGGTTTCAAAAAATAAACCTTCACTAGTACTAGCATTTCCTATAGTTCCCCAAGCAATTTCGTTTCCTTTGTTAGAAAAATTAGTAGTATTTATACCATCTACATTTCTGTAAATTTTAGAGGCTTGTGCTAAACCTAATAATCTAGGCATTTGCCCAGCAGTAGGTGAGATATCTGCACTAGAATTTTTTTGTTGGGTTAAGTCTTTCCAGTTTCCGTTTTCATCTAAACTGTGTGTTGCAAAGTGACCTCCCATTTGGCGACCAGCAGACATAGGTTCTTCCTTTAAATCGGTATTGGCATAAAGACCAGCAAAAAACTGTTCTATAGTTAACTGACCAATAGCCATCATAAAGGTTTGATCTCTGTAATAACCAGATCTAAAATCACCATTTTCAAAGGCTTTTGCCCAAGCTATTTGTGGTATTTCTTTACCATCTCCAAAAATACCAAACTTTGCTTTTCCTGTTAAAACTTCCCTACGACCAAGCAGACTACACTCACGACTTGTTACAGCAAGTTTATAATCATTAAGGACTTCTGCTTTAAAATCTTCGAATGTAATTTCTGTTTTTGTATTTGAGGTAGTTTTCATAAAGGTCGAATTTTTGGAGGTACAAATTTACTAAATCACGACCTTTTATGCAATAGTGAGAACTGTTAGATTATTGAGGTATTCTCATTAAAAAGCTTTTTTTGATAAAAAATAATCAAATTTATTTAAAAAATTAACATTTCAATAAGGATATGTTAATACCATTTTCTTCTAAAAAGGCCTAAAAGTACCTGTGGATCTACAGTGATTATAAATCGAATACGTTCACCGTAATTAGGTTCGGTAATTTCCCAACCAAGATTTGAATATACTGGAAAATAAAGCTCAAAATAATCTTCGACCAAATTAAGTCTAACACCAGAATCGTACACAAAATGTGCATTATCAAATTTACTTTTTACAAAGCCAATATCTCCGTAAGCTTGAATGTATCGCCATATAGAGGTGCTAAAGTTTGCTGTGGTCATCCATTGATTAGCATAAGGAGTGTTTAGTTTAGATTTAAAACCACCTTCAGTAATGATAACTTGCTGACTAAATAAACCTGCAGCTTCAGATCTACCTAGATAATTTAAATCAAAAAGGTAGTCTGTTGGTCTGTCTAAGGCAAAACTAAAATAGTCTGAGCTAGCATCAGTGTTATTATGTAAGAACACACCAGCAAAAAGTCTTAGGTTAATATTTCTGTTGTTCTTAGTAAGTTTTCTAAACTCATAACTCATAGAAAGCTTGCTAAAATTATTTGCAATTTGAAAATCTGTACTAAAATTAGAAAAGTTGATTCTACCAGGATTGTAATACGTGTACCTTAGGTTAAAGACTCCATAATCTGGCTCATCTACTTCTATGATAGCTTCATCTCCTACGTCTCTGGTAATACCAACATACCTTGCTGTAAGGCTATGAACCTGATCAGCCCTAAAGTCTTCATCGTTTCTAAACATAAATGTTATTGAAGGTCTTAGTCTTGTGAAAAAAGCATCCTCTGCAAAAGACTGGTAACCAGCAAAAAAACCGTAAGTAATGTCAAACAAATTTTTGTTTTCTATATTATGTGTATAGAAAAGAGATGTTGAGCCTGTAAGTGATTTAGATTTAGTAGCGTATTGTGGTGAAAACCTATAGTTAAGTCGTTTTCTAAGTATCGTTTTATTATAAACTTTAGTGCCAAGTGTTAAACCATCATAGATGTTTTTAAACTCTACTAAAGGCATAAAGAATATTTGATTGTAATGAGGGTCTTCTATGTCCTTAAATAATCTAAATTGTAACGGTTTGTTGTTTAAAAATGATCCATTAACAGCTTTGTAGTTGTCTCTTTGGTTAAATTCTGGAATGACATTATTATAATCTAAAACAAACTTATCAGCACTATCTTTAGGTAAGCTAATAGTTTTAGTGTCTTTTATATGTTCTACCCATTGTTGACCAATTACAGAATCATTACTAAGTTTAAATAAAGAAACAGGCATGGTGTTATTGCGTTTGTTCTTTATAGTGAGCTTAATAGAGTCTTCTGTAGTTTCAATTTTTTTAATCTTAAAATCTATCTTTTTTCTAGAGTCTACATAATCTGTAAAAAACCAATCAACATCTTTTTCTGTTTTAGAGTTTAAGAACGATTCAAAATCTGATATTTTAACCTTTTTGAGTTTGTGGGCTTTTAAAAAGTCAGTGATGGTTTCTGTTAGGCTGATATCATCAGTAAACTTTTCTAAATAGTTTAAACCAATACCAGCTTTGTATTTGCCAGCTATATTGGCATTAAACTTTATCAAGGAATCTTTTGATGTTGTTAAAGGTTGATCTCTGTTTTTTCTGGCAATTTCCATAGAATATAGAAAATACTGAAAATTAAAGTTAACATCAGCGGCATGAAATGATCTTATGCCCCAAATATCAGCTAATGTTCCTAATAGTTTCATATCAGGATAGTACTCTTCAACATATTTCATCATAAAATATATCTGCAAACCTTCGCTTAACCAGTGTTCTTTTCTTGGGTTTAGTAAAAGAATATTATCAATATATTTTTTTAATGACGTTTTTAATAGTTTAAGTTCATATTGAAATTGATCAGGAAAAGGCCTAAGAAAGCTTGGTAGCTGATTAAGTCCGTACAGTGGATTCTTGTTGTATTCTATATTTGAAACTAATAAACGTCTGTGAGGATATTCGCCTAGGTTTTTAAATAAAAACTTAGCAATTTTATCTGTTAATATGGCTTTGTCTGCTCCTGGTAAATTTCTTTCGTTGATGTTAGAAACTAGTATAATATCATCGGTCTGTACAGAACGAAACAGTGGGAATTTTTGCAGTGCAAGATAGGTGTCTATCCTATCTCTGCCATAGTAAATTGTTGTTTGCCTTCTGGTTTTTATGTTGGGTTCGGCAGAAATTAAATCTAGCTCAGACGTAGAACGATAATTCATAGGGTGCTCTAAGGTGATCTTTATATCTGCTTTAGGTACAAATAAATCATTAAGATTTTTATTACTGTAATAATGCCATTTACCGTCGTAAACAGCTGGTGTGATATACCAATACTTTAATTCAAAATCTCTGTTTTTAGTAAAACCATAATCCGTAAAAGTGGCATCTGGTAATACTAATGTGTAGTTTAGATCTATATTATAAGATGCGCCTGCTTGTAGTGCTTTTGGTAAAGTAACTTTTAAAACATCTGGATGCTCTTTTAAATATTCAAAATTTAGATTAGTATTACTGGCTTTGTCTTTTATATCAGTAATTAAAGTAAATCCACGTTGCTCACTCTTTGCTAAATGAAATTTGGTGCTAAATTCTTCCTCAAAGCGTTTAGCCAAAGGTGTAGACTTTGATGAGTAACTATTATTCCAATCATGTAAATAGATTTCGCTTAGCGTATCGTTGGTTTCATTTTTATAAATAATGGTTTGTGATATAGAAATGGTTTTGGTTTCTACATCAACATTGGCATTAATATCAATGAAGTTTTGCCCATAGATAGATGTGCATACGAGTACTAATATAAACGATATGTAGAGGCGTTTAATCAATGCGAAACAACAAATTTTAAGGGTTTTACATTAGACTCAGAAAAACCTAAAAAGTAAATACCATTACTAAGGTGAGCAACATTAAATACTTGAGTTTGATTGGTGTTGGTTTGAAAATAATCAACGGCTTGACCTAAATAATTGTAGATCGCTAGTTGTTTATTGAATAGTTGAGGTGAGTTAATGTAAATTTCTAATTCCGTGTTAATTAAAGTTTTAGTTAGCGCTACTTGATTATCTGTTTTTAAATTATCATTATTTGATAATGTTACATTAGCCTCTAAAGAAAGTGTTACAGGGAGATGATCACTAAAATTGTGAAGTGCATCTCTAATTTCAAAAGAGAATTCAGAAGTAGAATTTCCACAATTTGAAGAGTTTATTGAACTGTTATAACAAGACACCAAACCATTATTTCCATAAGCTTTATAAGAACCAGGTGTATAACTAATATTGTTTGAAGCATTTGCCATGTTCTCTGACGTTAAAATAAAATCAAAGCGATCATCAAAGCCTCCTGTTGTGCCTCCCATGCCAGATTGCGTACGTGTAGATTGGGTAAAAACATCTACATAGTTTGTGTTATTACTCCAACTACCAATGCGGTTTGGTGGATCATCAAAAATTATAGAGTTGGTGTCTTGTATTAATACTTGAAAAGCAGGTTCATTGGCTGTATAAACGTTAAGATCTCCACCTAAAAGAACATTAACATCGCTAGGAAGTGTACGAAGATAATTGTCTAGTTCTACAACC
>NZ_JAOARH010000106.1 GCF_025210595.1 Winogradskyella sp. | reverse complement strand
ATTTTTAGATTATGGAGATGGTAATTGTGATAACCAAGCCATTTATACAAATCCTGATGGTACCATCGAAACAATAACAGTTGAAGAAAACATTTTATAACCTAAATAATAAATTAACATGAAAACTTTAAAATTAACCTTAGTATGCATTCTTTCATTAATGCTTTCACAATCAGTTCTTGCTCAAAACACACAAGAAGAAGTGAGATATGCTATAGAATTAGCAGATGCTGAATACAAAGATTTTGTGAGATTCAACATGAACTTCACAAAACAAGAATCCGATGCGTTTTGGCCTATTCTTAACGAATACCTCAACAAGCGTGATGAAATCTTCAATAAAGAAGTTAACCTATTTTTAAAGGATTATACCAAACTCAATAACGAGCAAGCTAAAACCTTTATGAGTAAACTTGTAAAGTATGACAATCAAATGGATCGTTTACAAAAAAAGTATTTCAAAAAAATCATGAAAGTTTTACCTGCTAAAAAGTTTTTAAGATTTAGTCAAATTGACCACTTCATAGAAACTGCAAGAGATTTTAAACTCTCTTATAGCTTGCCTTGGGTCAAAGCTTAATGTGAATTTATCAATTTAAAACCGAAAGATCATGAAAGTCTATTTAATAAAAGCCTCTGCTGGTAGCGAATTTTCAAAATATAAAGCCAATACAGGTGGACCACCTCAGAATATATTTTCTGTAGCTGCAACAACACCTAGTCATGTAGATATAGAGATGTGTGACGAAACCATTGGTATGAAAACTGATTTTAGTTCAGATGCCGATTTAGTAGCTATTTTTATGTCTACACCAGACGCTTATCGTGCTTATGAAATTGCACAAAAGTTTCACGAACAAGGTAAAACCATTGTATTAGGAGGTTTACACACCTTCTTTATGCAAGACGAAGCTGCGCAATATGCAGATACCTTGCTTCTAGGCGAAGCAGAAGACATCTGGGAGGATTTATTAAATGACTTTCAAAACGGCACTTTAAAAGAAAAGTATCAACGTACCACACCTTTGGATCTTGCAAAATTAAAACCCTATCCTTTGGATATTATTGATCCTGCAAAATACAATTACACTTGGTCTGTAGTCGTTACCAGAGGTTGCCCTTTTAAATGCGAATTTTGCCTAGTACATAAATTCTTTAATAAGTTTGAATTACGTCCAATAGAAAATATTGTAGCAGAGGTTAAAGCTTTAAAAGAATGGGGAATTGAATGGGTAGAATTACACTCAGATAATCTTACGCAAAACAAAGAATATGCTATAGAATTATTTGAAGCTTTAGCGCCTTTAAATATGAATTTCTTTGGAGAAACTACCATTATGATTGCTAGAGACGAACGTCTATTGGCAGCAGCGCAAAAAGCTGGTGTAAAGAGTTTATTATTTGGTATTGAAACTCCAGATGCAAAAGCACTAAAAGATCAAGGAAAAGCTTTTGTAAAGCCTGATAAGATTAAAGAGTATGTCAAAATCATAAAGAGCTACGGTATTGAAGTGATTGGCGACTTTTTATTTGGTTTTGATGCACATAACGAAAACATCTTTCAAGAGACTTTAGATTTTGTAAAAGATATTGAAATTGATACTGTATATCCACATTTGGTCATTCCTTTTCCTGGTTCAGGAACGTTTAAGAAGTTAGATGAAGAAGGAAGGATTCTTACCAAGGATTGGTCTAAATATGAAGGAAGCAATGCCGTTTTTGAACCGAAGATGATGTTTCCTAAAGACCTAGAGGAAGGCTTAATGTGGTTTTGGTATAAAAATGCCAGTTTTAAGGATAAATTAAAATATATGTTTAGCTAACACGAGCTACGAAAACGATGTCATTTCGAGAGCACGAAAATGAGCGACGAGAAACCTTTAGGTTCAGTAAAGCTAAAGGTTTCTAATCGTTCTTCATTCGGAATGACACTAATAACAACAAAAAAAAGAAATTATGAGTATCTGGTTTTATATAGGAATAGGTTTAATACTTTGGGTATTATACGATTTGTATTATGGTGTTACCTGGACACATCGTCCTATTTACAGACAGTACGAACCTAATGCGTATTGGTTGGTTACAGTAATTTGGTTTGTTGTAGCAATATCAACAACAATAGTTGGTTTAGGTTGATTATAAATAAGATTGAATATTTTCAGTCATTGCTATCGAGATATAAACCTTATTTTATATCCATAAAAATAGAATTTGATGTGGTTATATGACTAATGATTTCCCTAAAATCACAGTTGTTAATACCATAAAAAAGAGGTTGCCAAAGCAACCTCTTTTTATTTTAAGTTAAATGTTTTTTTATTTGCTAAATGCAGCCCATCTTCGGTTAACTGCTTCTTCAGCATCTAATAATTCTAATACCTCGTCAGCAATATTTTCACTCAATTCTAAGAAAGTGGTAAATCCAACACAAGAAGCATTAATCTCTCCAAGAACATACTTGTCTTTTCCAGTTTTTTTATCTGTGTCAAGGATAAAATCAGCAGTCCATATTAAAGGTAGGTCATAATTTCCTAGTCGTTTTTGAATTGTTGGTAGTGACTTTTCAACAGCATTAACTAGTTCTGGCCATTGATCTGGTTTATCGTATCTGTATTTTGCGCCAGAAAATAATGTTGCAGAAAAAGCATCTTTACCTTCTGCGGGTTTTTTATGCACAATATTAACTACTTTTTCTCTTAACATTAGTACACGTATTTCACCTTCTTTTATACGTTCTAAGAAAGGCATATCTAGTAACATACCATTATCTCCTTCTAGGTATTTAATGCAGTATTCTAAAAATTCTTGAAGCGTTTTTTCTTCAGTATGGTTGTCTCTAGCCTCTGTTAATTTTAGTTTTGCATCTAAAGGAATTTTACTTTTATACTTATCTGCATTAAGCACTTCAACTCTCCAAATACCTTCTCCTGTAGAGCCTCTATTTTGCTTAATTACTCGTACTCCGTTTTTTAAACTTTTAGGGAATGCTTCTTTAAGTGTGTCAAAATCATAGTAGGTATAAACATCATCAGGTACAATATCAGACCCTTTTAGTTTTTCTACAGAGTTTTTTGCACCATAGGCAATCATAGCATCAGGATGAGGTAAACCTTCAACTCCATTGTTTACTAATTCGCGTAACATCTGAAAATATCCGGTTTCACTTACCAGATTTCCTGGATTCACTCGGCTAATATATGCATCAGCTTTTTCGATTGTATGTCTATATATTTCTCCGCGATCTTCGTCTTTATAAAAGATTATTTCGGCAGACCAACCTCTATCTTTTAACGAGTCTATTATAGGTTTAGAATCTTTTCTAAAGCCATATTTACCTTTGTCGGAGCCACCTCGTGCTTCAAAAATTACTACGTGTTTTTTCATTTATTAGATTAATTATTATTCAACAGATTAAAATTAATATTTGTTGCTTGTCTATAACATGACAAAAGTCATTAAAATAGGATAAAAAACGTCTAATTAGTAAAGTTATTTAAAGCGCAGTTTTTAGACTTTTTTTGATGTCTAGCCATTCCGCTTTTAATATGCTATAACAACAGGTGCTTCGTCTAAAACCATCGTTCATTAATGTATCTTTGCGTAAGATACCTTCTAGAGTTGCACCTAGTTTTTCTACAGCACGTCTAGATTTTTTATTGCGCTCGTCAATCCTGAATTCTACTTTTTCAAATTCTAAGGTTTCAAAAGCATATTGAAGCATTAAAAATTTTATATTTACATTTAACCTTGTGCCTTGAAAATCATGACCTATCCAGGTCCAACCAATATGTAATAGTTTGTTTTTCCAGTTAATTAATCCAAAACGAGTAGAGCCAGCATAAGCTTCCTTTTCTTTGTCGTATATAATAAAAGGAATGATAGTTTTATGGTAATAGCCATCAACAGCCAGTAGTACGTAATCTCTTAATTTTTCGGGTGTAGAAATATCAGAAGGTGAATAAAAGATGAGGTCTTTTTCTTGTGCTATATTGCCAAGTTTTTT